>CADBCZ010000018.1 GCA_902793335.1 uncultured Lachnospiraceae bacterium | reverse complement strand
TGTGGACATTGTGTAAGACATTGAGTTACGTAATATCGTAGCCAACGCAGTAGTGGTTGAAACAGGAAGCTCCGACTTCTACAAGTCGGAGTAGTTCACAAGTGGGCTGAAAAATACTATCAACGAAAATAAAGAACTGACATTTTTAGAGTTTTTATTAAAGCATAGATTTGCTTTTTTAGCAGTAATGATCCCATTGATTATTGACTTTATTAAAACTGGAAGTTTTGAATTAGATACATGTATTGTTTCGTTATTAGCATTATTATTACTTTCATTGTGTTGTTGGGGGGCGAGTAAAATAAAATCCTTTCATCTTGGTAAGAAACCATACAATGAGCAATATCTTATCAAAGATATACCTTTTGACTCCGATAAACAGATAGCTGTAATTAGGTGTAGTATCTGTACGGGAGAGCAAGTGGCAGGTTTTAAAAGTAAAGAAGATGGTCATTTTACAGAGGTAATGCTGATAAAAGATGCTAAGGATTTGGTTGAGTTTAAGGAAAAATACAAAATAAATGAGATAAAAAAGGAATACTAATGTGGAGTTTGTAAATATTGAAAATACATCGTAAATTTGTTAAAATATTGCTTAGGAAAAACTGCAATATTTAATGCATAAGGGGGTATTTTTATGGGGAAAAAAGATACTGACGATGAGAGCATAATCAACGAGGAAAGAAGAGGGTGGCGGGCATTAAATGTTATTTTGCTGATTACCAGTCTGGTTGCAATTGCGGCTGTATATTTGTATCACACAGACAGATATCCGTTTGTAGTACATATACTGATGATTGTCATAGTAGTTTTGCTTATTGTCCTCTTGTTTCATTCTGCTATACATGTAATAGAATACAATAAGCTGTTAAAGAATAAGAGAAAGAAAGGTCAAAGAATTTATGATACTGATTATGGTATCAGGATGCCTCACAGACCTAATAGAGGAAAACATCGTTCAGGGTTACCTGATTTTAATATTGGCATAGCTGATAGTAGAGTTGGTGACGAGGAAGGAATTCCTGAGGAACTGGTTAAAGCTATGGATACAGATTTTACCGGTTACAGATCACTTCTGGTTGATGATAATGAAATCAGCAGGGAAATTGCAAAACTTATTCTTGAAAAACTGGGATTCGAGGTTGAGATTGCAACTCAAGGAAAAGAGGCCGTTGATATGGTGAAGGGATCAGATCCGGGTTATTATGATGTGGTTTTAATGGATATACAGATGCCTGTAATGAATGGTTATGAGGCAACAAGAAAAATTAGAAAGTTGCGTAACAAGAAACTATCTCAGATTCCTGTTGTAGCAGTTACTATGTGTATTACAAATGAGGATATCAAGGCGGCAGAGAAGGCAGGAATGAATGGACATATTGCCAAGCCAATCGATATTTCAAAAATGAAAAAGGTGCTTGAAAAAGCATTGGAAAAGGATTACAATTCTTGAATGAGATAATAGAATGAGCAAAGGAGATGATAACTTGGGAGACCTGGCAGGAAAGCTTATAGAAGAGCTGAATTGCGAGACAGTATTTACAATTCCAATCTTAGGTGGAATTGATGTATATGAATCAGTTGTTGTTACATGGATCATATCAGCGATTTTGATATTGTTGTCGATTTTCTTTACAAGGAATCTTAAGGTGACTAATATCAGCAAACGACAGGCTGTCGCAGAGCTTATTGTTACTAAGCTTATGGGGTTGGTCAAGAATATGATAGGAGAAGAAGGGGAAGCATTTGTACCGTACCTTTCGACAATACTTCTTTATATCGGGTTTGCTAACATATTCGGACTGTTCGGTTTTAAGCCACCGACAAAGGACTTGAATGTCACAATAGCACTAGCTCTTATGAGTATAATTCTGGTTGAGTTTGCGGGTTTGTTCCGTCTCGGTCCTAAGAGATGGTTACACAAATTTATAGAACCGCTTCCAATCATGGCACCATTTAACATTCTTGATGTTTTCACAAGACCTATGTCGTTATGTATGCGACTTTTTGGTAATGTACTTGGTGCATTCGTAATCATGGAAATGCTAAAGCTTGTTGTACCGGTTATTGTACCGGCAGTTTTTTCATGTTACTTCGATATATTCGACGGATTATTACAGGCATACGTATTCGTATTCCTTACCTCACTTTATATTAGCGAAGCTATCGAGTGATAATTTTGAAAGATAATATCTTTAAAGAGATACTATATAAAAATTGATAACTTTTTATCATTTAATAGCGAAACTCATCTATAAAGTTTAATGATCTGCATATATTGTACAGCTTCCATACGCATGGTGCTTTGGAGCCGTCGGTACTTCCAATGACACTTAACGAACAAAGTGAGTTCTAGTGTTATGCACCTACTTGGTAATGAATGCGAAGCATGAGTTTAGTACCGTTACGAGCGACAAGCAGCGGAAGCGTGCCTGCGATGGAACTGTATAATATATCCAGATCTAAAAGAATATAATAAGAGTTTCGCCCCCTAATAATTTCAAATAAAAAGGAGAATATTTATTATGAGTTCATTAGCAATTGGAGCAGGAATTGCCGTATTAGGTGCACTTGGTGCTGGTATTGGTATAGGTATAGCAACCGGTAAAGCAACAGAAGCAGTTGCAAGACAGCCTGAGGCTTCAGGTGATATACGTACAACACTTATTCTGGGTTGTGCGCTTGCAGAGGCAACAGCAATCTATTGTTTCGTTATCGCATTAATGGTAATCATTATGCTTAAATAATATCAGGAAGGACAGGTTAATGCCATGCTGAAAATTGATGCGTTTAATATAATTGAAATCATCGTGAATCTTCTGGTTCTTTTTGTGGCAATCAAAATTCTATTCTTTAAACCTATCCTTGCCGTTATCGCGAAGCGTCAGGAAGAAGCAGATGCACAGTTTGCTGAGGCTGAGAAGAAGAAAGAGGAAGCAGAAGAGCTTAAGAATCAATATGATACATGTCTTGCAGGTATTGAGGAAGAGAAGAAACGCGAGGTTGCTGCGGCGAGAAAAGACGCAGAGGAGAAGGGCCATAAGATTATCAGTGATGCAAGAGAGGAAGCATTTAAGGTACAGGAAAAGATTGTTTCTGAGGCTAATGCTGAGAAGGATAAGATAATCAAGAGTGCAGAAAAAGAGATTGCAGATATGGTAATGGATGCTGCAACTAAGATAATTGGAAGTAAAAGTGGTGTGGAGGTTGATTCTTCCCTATACGATGAATTTATAGGCAAAGCAGGTGAGGTTAAGTGATAATAGAGGCAGAACTTCGTTATGTGACAGCTCCCGCTAAAGACCAGCTTGCCCTGATAAAGGATTTCCTTAAAAAGGAACATGGTGCGGAAGAAGTCAATATCAATTTAATAGAGGATGCCTCACTAAAAAGCGGTTTTATTCTTCGTGTGGGAACTAAGGAATACGATTGGAGTGAGCAGGGACGTATCAGCCAGCTTAAGAACAGAATTGATGATGTTGTTAAGAAAACAGCTCTTTCTAATCAGGCGGAGAACATCGTATCGATTCTTCATGCAAGTATAGAAGAATTCGAGTTAGAGGCAAAGACAAGAGAGATAGGTATTGTCACATTTGTCGGTGATGGTATCGTAACAGTAGAGGGTATCAATCATTCCTGCTACGGAGAAATTGTTATCTTTGATTGTGGCGTTAAAGGTATGGTACAGGATGTTCGTCGTGACGAGATAGGTATCATACTTTTTGGTCGTGATACCGAAATATTTGAGGGAAGTCACGTTGTGCGTACAGGCAAGATGGCAGGTACTCCTGTTGGAGATGCTTTCCTCGGACGTATTATTGATGCATTGGGTTCACCTATAGATGGTGAGGGTAAGATAGAAGAAGATGAGTACAGACCTATCGAGAATCCTGCACCGGGGATTGTTGACAGATTATCAGTTGCCGTTCCGATGGAAACGGGAATCCTTTCGATTGACTCAATGTTTCCGATAGGACGCGGTCAACGTGAGCTTATCATCGGCGACCGTCAGACCGGTAAAACATCAATTGCGATGGATACAATTTTGAATCAGAAGGGCAAGGATGTTATCTGTATATATGTGGCTATCGGACAGAAGGCATCGACTATTGCCAAATTGGTTAATACATTGAAGAAAAATGATGCAATGGAATATACTTGTATTGTTGCGGCAACAGCAGCTGATCCGGCACCGCTTCAATATATAGCGCCATATTCGGGTACAGCACTTGCTGAGTACTTTATGTACCAGGGTAAGGATGTACTTATCGTATATGATGATCTTTCTAAGCATGCGGTTGCTTATCGTGCAATTTCATTGTTATTGGAGCGTTCGCCCGGACGTGAGGCGTACCCTGGAGATGTATTCTATCTTCATTCAAGACTACTTGAACGTTCGTCAAGACTTACACCGGAGGCAGGTGGTGGTTCAATTACTGCACTTCCGATTATCGAGACACAGGCAGGTGATGTGTCTGCATATATTCCGACTAATGTTATTTCAATTACAGACGGTCAGATTTATCTGGAAAGTCAATTGTTTAACGCTGGTCAGCGCCCGGCGGTAAATGTAGGTCTTTCGGTATCGCGTGTAGGTGGTGCAGCACAGACTAAAGCCATGAAGAAGGCAGCCGGTAGTATACGTATTGATCTTGCACAGTACCGTGAAATGGAAGTGTTTACACAGTTTTCTTCGGATCTGGATGAGAATACCAAGAAGCAGCTCGCTCATGGACGTGCGCTTATGGAGCTTCTTAAACAGCCGCTTGGAGAACCGTTTTCTATGGAAGAACAGGTGGTTACGCTTGTCGCTGCTAACGCACACATTTTCTCGGATGTGCCGCTTAAGGACGTTAAGCAGTTTAGAAAAGACCTCTTAAAGTTCATTTCACAGGAGTATCCGGATATTTATACGGAATTAGAGTTTTCTAAGGATTTGGTAGATGATACCAGAGAAGCAATAATTGAGGCATGTAAGGAATTTAAGAAGCAACAGGTGTAAAGGGAGGACTTACGCATGGCTAATGCGAAAGAAATATCCAACCGAATAAAGAGTATTAAGGACACCATGAAGATTACCAAGGCTATGTATATGATGTCCTCGATGAAGGTGCGCAAAGCAAGAACCCAGTTGGAAAATACAGAACCGTATTATTATGGTCTACAGCAACAAATGACGGAGATATTACTGCATTTTCCGGAGATTGAACATCTGTATTTTGATAACCGCGCCAGTGATAAGAGAGAGTGGGTTAAGCGTAAAGCGGTGATTGTAGTGACGGCTGATAAGGGAATGGCAGGTGCCTATAATCAAAGTGTATTAAAAAGGGCTGTAGAGTTTCTCAAGGATTGTGAGGATTACAGACTGTATGTTATAGGAGAAGTCGGACGAAGATATTTTGGTTCGCGCGGGTATAATATTGAGCCTAATTTCCTGTATTCAGTAACTAATCCATCAATTCACAGAGCCAGAGTCATTACTGAACTTATGGTTGAGCTTTATAAGAGGGATATGATTGACAGTGTTCATGTTATCTATACAAAGATGCTCAACAGTATGTCAACAGAGGTGGATGTTCAACAGGTGCTTCCGCTTAAGACAAAAGATTTTTTGAAACAGGAATTAAAGGATAAGATTGATATTAATTCTATAGGAGAGGGTGATTATCTCGTTTATCCTTCGCCGGAGGGTGCTGTGGAGAAAGTGGCATATAATTATGTCACAGGTATGTTGTATGGTATTCTGGTAGAGGCTTATGCCAGTGAGGAAAATTCCAGAATGATAGCTATGCAGTCTGCAACGGATAATGCAGAGGCGATGTTGCATGACTTGTCGATAGAGTTTAATCGTGTAAGACAGGCGGCGATAACTCAGGAGATAACTGAGGTTATCGGAGGTGCAAAGGCTCTTAAAAAGAAGAAAGAAAAAGCAAAAGCTCAAAGGAAAGCCGGCTTAAAGAAAAAATAACAATAATATGGATAAAATAGCGCAACAGACAATTAATGAAAATAATTATTATCTTGAATGTGAAAAACCATGGGTGTATTGGCTTCTTATATTTACAGCAGGATGGTTTGGATCATATACATTTCTGTTAAGAGGTGGAGTATTCTGTAATGCTCAGACAGCAAATGTGGTACTTCTTGCAATGGCTGTCGGGGAGAAGCAGTGGTCAAGAGCTGCGTATCTTCTGATTCCTATTACTGCATATTTTGCGGGAGCTTTTTTTTCAGAATATCTTGGCAAAAGTGTTAAGAGGTTTCATTTTCTCAGATGGGATACAATACTTATTGGCATAGAGATAATTGTAATTACAGTTATTGGAATGCTACCGGAAAGTGTTCCGGATCAGATAAGTCAGATTGCCTTGAATTTTATCTGCTCTATGCAGTTTAATACTTTTAGGCAGGTTAAAGGGATTCCGGCATCAACTACTTTTGTGACGAATCATATTCGTCAGGTTGGGTCGTCGGCTGCAAAATATTACAGGCATCATGACAGTCAGTCAGCTGAAAAGATCAAAGTACATGGTCTTTTGATTATATTCTTTTTATTAGGCGGAATCGTCGGAACAATAATTGGTGAAGTGTTCTCATATCGTTCAATATGGGGATCTTCCGTAGTACTGGTAATTATATTCATTAGACTTTCGTATGCGGATTTATCATACGAAAAGGATTTGCTGCCCAAAGTACCTCATGGACATTAACATAGGCGGCATTTAGAATATTGAATTAGGTAATTGCGAAATGCTATCATTCGTTAAGTACCGGCGGCTCGAAAGCACCGTGCTTATGGAATTTGTATAACATGCACAACGCAATTCACAATTCATAGAGTTTCGCAATCACCTAAGAATATTGAATTATAGAAAGGTGAGATATCACAAGATGGAAAGAATGGGTAAGATAGTTCAGGTTTCCGGACCTGTGGTGGATGTAGAGTTTGATAAGGGCAAACTGCCTGCTATCAAAGATGCGTTACATGTGATAAATGGTGACAAGAAATATGTGATGGAAGTGTCACAGCATATCGGTGACAGTGTTGTAAGATGTATCATGCTGGGTCCGAGCGAGGGACTTCATCGTGATATGGAAGTTACTGCAACAGGTGCAGGAATTATGGTTCCTGTTGGTAAGGAGGTGCTTGGAAGATTATTCAATGTTTTGGGTGAACCTCTTGATGATAAAGGAAGTCTTGACAGTGCAGTTCATTGGTGTATTCACAGAGAGCCACCTGCATTTTCAGAACAGAGTCCTGTTGTAGAAATGTTAGAGACGGGAATCAAGGTTATTGATCTGCTTGCACCATATGCAAAGGGTGGTAAGATTGGACTTTTTGGTGGTGCCGGTGTTGGTAAAACAGTTCTTATTCAGGAACTTATAAGGAATATAGCGACAGAGAGTGGTGGGTATTCAATCTTTACAGGTGTTGGAGAACGTTCACGTGAGGGTAATGATCTGTGGGTTGAAATGAAAGAGTCGGGAGTTCTTGAGAAAACTGCCCTGGTATTTGGACAGATGAATGAACCGCCCGGAGCACGTATGCGTGTCGCAGAGACAGGACTTACAATGGCAGAGTATTTCAGAGATGTCAAGAATAGAGATGTACTTTTGTTCATAGATAATATATTCCGTTTTGTTCAGGCAGGTTCGGAGGTGTCGGCACTTCTTGGACGAATGCCTTCAGCAGTAGGTTACCAGCCTACACTTGCTAATGATTTAGGTGAATTACAGGAGAGAATCGCATCTACGAAGTTAGGTTCGGTGACCTCCGTACAGGCTGTATATGTGCCCGCAGATGACCTTACTGATCCGGCTCCGGCGACTACATTCTCCCATCTTGATGCAACAACCGTTCTTTCGAGAAAGATTGTTGAACAGGGTATCTATCCAGCGGTGGATCCACTTGAATCTACATCAAGAATTCTTGAACCTGATATTGTGGGAGAAGATCATTACAACACAGCAAGAGCTGTGCAGGAGACATTACAGAAATATAAGGAGCTTCAGGATATTATTGCTATTCTTGGTATGGAAGAGCTTTCGGATGAGGATAAGCTGACAGTATATCGCGCAAGAAAGATGCAGCGTTTTCTTTCTCAGCCATTCCACGTTGCGGAGAACTTTACCGGTGTTCCGGGTGCATTTGTTCCTATAGAGAAAACTATCAAGGGATTTAAAGCAATTCTTTCAGGCGAGATGGATGAATACCCGGAGGCAGCTTTCTTCAATGTAGGTACTATTGAAGATGTTAAGGAGAAAGCAGAAAAGCTATAATTTGAGGTGACGTGTATGAACACTTTTAAATTAAAAATAATAGCATGTGACAGGGTTTTTTATGAAGGTGAATGTGAAATGCTTGTATTTTCAGGTTCTGATGGAAAGATGGGAATTATGGCAAATCATGAGAGTATGACAACCACAGTCGAGATAGGAGAGTTGAGATACAAGACGCCGGATGGTGAAGAACATGTGGCTATAACTTCGGATGGGATTATAAAGTGTAACCACAACCATGTGGATGTGCTTGTTTATTCCTGCGAGAAACCTGAGGAGATAGATGCATTTCGTGCAAAAGAAGCTAAAGAGCGTGCTATGGAACAGCTTTCTCATGAACAGAGTATTATGGAATATCATATTTCAACTGCGTCTCTGGCAAGAGCTATGGCAAGACTTACCGGAAGAGATAAATATGTCGGAGGTTGATTATAATATATAGAAAATGGAGAGAATGATAATATGAGTGAAGATAATACGAAAAAAATCATTTTCTACGTTATCGGAATAGTGGTTATGGTTGCACTCTTTCTGTTTATAGTTAAGGGAGTAAAGGATATGGTTTCTAGCCAGTTGTCTGAATCAGATACCACTGAAGTTACGGAAACGGAAGTTGATATGGCTGCGCAGATTGCAGCAGACAGGGCTACGGTATCAACAACGGAGATATCGACAGAGCCGGTTACGGAAGCTGAAGTGACAACACAGGAGTACGTGGAGGAGACAACGCAGGAGTTGACTGTAGATGACGATGTGAGTGCACCTGTATTTCTTGTTCTTCCAAGCAGTGTCAGTATCAAAGAGGGGACTCCATTTTATATATTGGATTATGTCGGTTATGCGGATGATGTTGATAAATTACCGGAACTGGAAACTGAAGGTGAGGTCAATACTTCTGCGACAGGTTCTTACCCGTTGACTCTTAAGCTTACAGATAAAGCAGGTCATACGACAACAGGTAAAATGGTCGTTAACGTGTATGCTGATTCATCCACATCGACAGGTGATGGGGGTGCAGGTAATACTTCTTCCGAGAAACCGAAACAGGATTTTGAAACATTTAAAACAACATATAAGAATGACAATACTTCTCTTGGTATAGACGTGTCAAGATGGCAGGAGGATGTAGATTATGTCAAAGTCAAAGATGCCGGTTGTGAATTTGTTATCATAAGAATCGGCGGTTTTGATGATGGCAGTGAATATATTGATAAATATTTCAAAAGCAATATCGAACATGCAAAAGCAGCGGGACTTAAGGTTGGAGTATACTGGCACGCCGAGGAGAACAGTACAGAACAGGTTAAGAAAAATGTTGACTATATGATGAGTGCTCTGTCGGGAGAGGAACTGGATTTTCCAATAGCATATGACTGGGAGGACTTTTCGCATTTCCCTAAATATGCTATGAATCTGCATGATATTAACAATTGTTTTGAAACATTCTGTAATTCGGTAAAAGCTTATGGATATGATGCCTGTTTATATAGCAGTAGAAATTTTTTGGACAGTGTATGGACAAATGAAAACAAACATCCTGTCTGGCTTGCCAATTATACAGCAACTACCGGATATTCCGGTGATTTCTATATGTGGCAGCAATCCAATACTGGAAGTATTCCAGGTGTAAATGGTGATGTGGATTTGAATATTTTATACCTGGATAAATTAGGAGAAAGCAAAAAAGGAACGGATGAGTAAAACCGTTCCTTTTTAAGTGTATATTATCTTACGTATACTTTCCCCTGCTTGCTTGTAAAATAGCCATTTTGAGAACTCAACTTTCCTGAGGTGGCAGGGTACTCAGAAATAGAATTGTCGTTACCTTTCTGATATATTCTTCCGGATGTTGCATCCACGTAGAACTCACCAAACTGTTCTCCGTCTTTGTTACGACTTGTATCATACAGGTAGAAGTGATATCCCTTTGATCCCTCCTGATAGTTATTTAGCTTCTTATCTTCATTTCTAAGTTCAAATTTAGCATCGGAATGATAGTTACTCATTGCTTCAAGAAAATAATCATGAGCATCAGCGTAGTTGTCGAAACCACCATCGCCCAGGAGGTCGTCGGTTGCATCGCCTATTCCGTCTGCTACGTCTTTGGCCCCGTCTACCACACCGTCTGCAACATCCTTAGTTGCATCTGAAAGGTCTTCCGAGAGATCATTTTTGTCAGTGTCATTGTTTCCGCTATACGATTTTGCATTCTTAGATCCACATCCCGTAAGATTCAATGCAAAAAAAGAGCAGACAATGCAAAGCGTGATTAATTGTTTGACTTTTTTGCTTTTGTGCATGTTATACAATCCAACGCAGGCACGCTCTCGCTGCTCGTCGCTCGCAACGGTACTAAACTTATGCTTCGCATTCGTTAAGTGCCGGCGGCTCGAAAGCACCGTGCTTATGGAATTTGTATAACATGCACAACGCAATTTACAATTCATGGAGTTTCGCAATTAACTATACAATAAATGATGTAAATTTTTTTAGATATAAGATATACATCAGCATTAGTATGTGAAAGAAAGAAAGTTATTATTCATAACAGTTGATTACATTGATTGTCACACATTTATTTATTTCTTAAAAATTGTTTTCCGGTATGCTCGATGTAGTAATCGGAATTATAAATCAGATCATTAAGTGAAACAAAATGAAAGCCTTTTTCTTCAAGCTTGGTCAGTGTCTGATCTAAAGCATATCTGGTATATTTTGCTCCATTATGCATGAGAATTATGCTGCCATTTTTAAGATTTGTATTATCGCAAATTTGTTTGATGATATGTTCCGTACCGTAATCTTTCCAGTCGAGACTGTCAACTGAATGATTGATGGCAAAATATCCCATCATGTGTGCCACATCGACGACAGATTCACTCCAGTCGCTGTATGGGGCACGAAATAAAGTCATATCTTTTCCTGTTATTTCATATACGGCATTGTGACATCCCTGTATTTCTGCTGCAATTTCTTTCTTGGACAAGGTAGGCATATGTTTATGATTATCACCATGATTACCTATTTCATGACCGGAATCATTTATTAAACGGATTGCATCCGGATTGGTACGTGCCCAGTCACCGGTCACAAAAAACACAGCCGGAGCATTATGTTTTTTAAGAACAGATAGTATTTCATTAAGATCTTCCGTTCCCCAGGCACTATCAAAGGTAAGCGCTATTATCGGCTCTCTGGTATCTACACAGTAAATGGGAAGCTCTGAGTAGTTTATATGTGAAACCGTCATGGTATCTGTCGTGTCAGTGATATGTATAATTCCGTAGAGAAAGACGATGAGTAGCAGCAGAAGGGTTATATATTTCATGAAGTTAATTGAGTTATAGGTTGATTCGAACATAAGAGGTGCTCGTTGAAGCTTTATACTAATTTATGTATTTGAGTATGGATATATTACTGTACGAGTAATTCTTTCAAAACCGTTATAATCTTGAAATAATCTGGAAAGAATGGTGTGTTATTCTTTGTGAGTAGGAACAAGGAGATAATAAAGAGCTAACTCAGGCTGGAAAGGATAGATATTATGGCAAAGTCAAGAAAAGTAATAAAAAAAATAGCTGTAAGTTCAATTAAATCAAAAACCAATAAGTATTCGCTGATTGCACTGGCGGTTGTATTGACATCAACTTTGTTTTCTTCACTGTTTACTGTGGTGGAGAGTTTGATGTATGAATTCAGACAGTCTTCTGTGGATCAGTATAGTGCTTATATAGATCCGACAGCGCTTATTGTAGGTCTTGCGCTGATTTTGATATTTATGCTGTCAGGCTATCTTATAATTCATAATATATTTGATTTAAATGTTATTACTGATATACAGGAGTATGGGCTGTTGAAAACTATCGGTACATCAAAAAAGCAGATAAAGGATATTGTTAATGTAAGAGTAAAAATAATCAGTAAATTTGCTATTCCAATCGGTCTCGTTATTGGTGTAGGTTTTGGAGGATGGCTTCTTCCTATGATTGCCCCGCATATAAATACAGTTTGTAATAATAAGGGAAGCATTCATTTTAATATATTAATAATATTATTCACTGCAATATTTTCGTATATCACAGTGCTGATAAGTGCAATAAGACCATGTAAAAAAGCATCAAAGGTTTCACCTGTTGAGGCATTAAGATATTCGGGTGCACCCGGAAAAAAGACAAAGAGGAAATATCTGACGGTGATTGTCTCTTTGACACTTTCACTTATGATGTTCAATAGTGTCTACACTATGATGAACAGCTTTAATCCGAACGGTCTTTTAGATGAGTTTATTGTCAGTGATTTCTGTGTTCAGGATTATCTGCTTGACAATGCTGGTACTGATTATAAAAATACCCAGGGAGTCAATACGGGATTTTTAGATGAGGTGAAGAAACAGGATGGTGTTGAAAGAATAGGAAACATTTATGTTAATGATGAGAGTTGTAAATTTGGTCAGGAAACATGGAATGAAGTTAAATCAGGTTTTTTGTCGGATGAGATAGTAAAACAGATTGTGGAAAATTACTATTCTTTTGAGGGATATGGTGTAAATGATTTTATAAATGAAATTGAAGCTCAAAGATCTATAACCGGTCATACGTATGGAATGGGAGAACTGGCAGTAGAAAAGCTTAGGGATGTTGTGACTATTGACGGTACTAAGAGCATTGACTGGGAGAAGTTCAATTCGGGAGAATATGTTATTTCGGAGAGATGGCAATATGCTAATGATGGGTTTGTAAATGTTGTTAATCCCGGTGATAAGGTTTCTTTAAGCAGTGCAGGGTCGGATGTCAGTAAAGAATATACGGTATATGCGGTTGCTGATATACCTATGGTAGTGGAGTATCCGGTATATGATTTTATAGAAAGTAATTATATTCTTCCTGAAGAGGAATATCTCTCACTTAACGGTGAATGTGATCCAATGCGTTCTTTGATTGAGGTTGAGGACAGTAATGAAATGCAATTTGAGGAGTGGTTGAAGGATTATACAAAAACTTCAAATTCTAGTCTTTCTTATTCTTCAAAAAAGAGCGTGGTTGAGGATAATAAATCTTTTGGAGAGTTGTTTGCAAAAGCCGGAGCGGTAATAGGAACAGTGTTTTTTGTGATTGGTATAATGAATTTTGCTAATACCATGATAGCCTCGATTGTGGTCAGAAGTAAGGAATTTGCGATGTTTGAGGCTGTCGGAATGACAGGTAGACAGTTAAGACATAAGTTGATTAAAGAAGGAATGGTATACTTTGCAGGTGCATCAGTTTTATCGTGTATTCTTTCGGCAATTTTAAATGTAACATTAATAAAGACTTTTGTTAATAACTTCCCGATGTTTAAGTGGAAATTCTCTTTAACTGCGATTGCAATTTGCCTGCCTGTAATATTGGTTTTGGTGATTGTGATACCTATAGTTGCATATAGGAATATAAGCAAAAACAGTATTGTTGAAAGATTAAGAAGCCAAGACTGAAAGCGATGGCTGATTGGGTAACTTTCTGTATACTTACTTTCTACGCTCAAGATAATAATCAGCATATTCCTGAGATATAAGTCTGCCTTTTACAAGATTAGCTAAGGTTAAACTGTATTCACGCTCGGGCATTTCAGCATAAACCATCTCGCCGAGAGTACTTTCTACAGCTTCTTTGTATTCGGTGATAGTATATACTTTATCCTTGTATAAAATGTTGGCGGCGTATATTTTTTTGAAATAACCATTAAGCTTATCGGAAGTTGTTATCTTGTCTTCAGGCATGAAATTAAGATATAAAAGATCCATGACCTGAGAGATACTTCTGTTGGTGATGCATATATCAGGATATATCATAAAAAGATTTTTAATCTTTAAAGGATCATTTTTGACTTTTGAAGAATAATAGTCGGGCAGATAAGAAGAAAAAACACTGGTTATAAGGTTTTCCTTATGAAATGCAACATATTCTTTCGTTCTGTCTGCCTTTATTCCCGGTTTGTAGCTGACATTATGAATCATATCTCTGGAAATACATATTTTTCTTGGCTCTTTTTCCAATAATAACATATACACTTTGCTGTGGACACGCCAGATAAAAGCAGGACATTCTTTTATATTGTATGTTTTTGAGTGATCTATCATTATAGGTCGATGGTCTTTTTTTACACGGTATTTCTTTTTAATCTTTTTTAATACCTGTTCAGTATAAATATTGTATCTGTTTTCATCAGAGGATTCGACTTCTTTGTTTTTCTCGGTATCTTCTTTTTTGTCATTTTCTTTAATATTTGAAGTGGCATCTTTTTTTTCACTTTTTGTTTTGTTAGAAGAATTAGTTGTTCCTCCGATTTTTCTTACAGACACAGAAGAAACACTTTCTTTCTCACCATTTTTTCCTGTTTCCGCAACAAAGTCATCATCTACCAAAGTAAATGTCTGGGAGATTATCAAAGCGACTACACCACATAACATTCCAACTATGAAAAGTCCGATTTTTCCGGTAAGCCCGGATACAACTATCAGAACAATACCTATCACAATAAATAAGATTACGCTACCTATACATTTTCTTGTTTCGCGGTCACCATAGCGAAGAGCATTCCATATTCGATCCATTTTTTTCACCAATGTGCATTTTATTTACACAAATCCTTTGATTATAGATATTATGATTTTGGGGTCAAAAGGTATTATGCCCCAATTGATGCCCACGAACGACTACATTGCTACGCAATTTGTGTATTTATCTTCTAAACTTGGCATCATATTATATATTTTATAATTATATGACTTTTGCAAGGAAAAATCAAATTAGGAATAATTTTTGTAAAAATAAAAATTGAATAATTTGTAATGTTATATCAAATTTTTTCTTGACATTTACAAATAAAGTCTTATACTATACGTAGTATTTCAAAGGCGAAATATATAACATTTATATTATAAGTGAATAATTAATATTTAAATATTGAAAATAAGAAGCAAGGGTGTTTCGAGGTTTTTACTCGAAGCACCCTTTTGCGCGTTCTAGGGAGGAAAAATCATGAACAAAGAATTAGAGCAATTAAGACAAAATGGTCTGTATGATCCACAGTTTGAACATGATAATTGTGGTATCGGTGCAGTCATTCAGATTGATGGAAAGAAAAATCATCAGCTGGTTGCAGACGCATTAAGCATTGTGGAGAATCTTGAACACAGAGCCGGTAAGGATGCTGAGGGAAAGACAGGTGATGGTGTAGGAATACTTACACAGATTCCACATAAATTCTTTGTTCGTAAGATGAAAGAGCAGGGAGTGACTCTCCCGGCAGAGAGAGGTTACGGTGTCGGAATGTTCTTTTTCCCACAAAATGATCTCGAAACCAGACAGGCGAAGAAGATGTTTGAGACTATTACTGAGAAGGAACGTCTCAAAATCTTAGGATGGAGAAAGGTTGATATCAAACCTGAAGTTTTGGGAAGTAAGGCGCGTTCATGTATGCCGGTTATCATGCAGGTATTTATTGAAAGACCTGCGGGCTTTGAGACTGACCTTGATTTCGATAGAAAATTGTATGTTATCAGAAGAGAGTTTGAGCAGAGTAGTGTTAATACCTACGTGCCTTCTCTTTCATGCAGAACTATTGTATATAAAGGAATGTTTTTAGTTGGACAGCTTAGAACATTTTTCTTAGACCTTATGGAAAAAGATTATGAGTCAGCGATAGCTATGGTACATTCAAGATTTTCAACTAACACAAATCCCAGTTGGAATCGTGCTCATCCTAACCGTTTTATGGTTCATAACGGTGAGATTAACACTATTAAAGGTAATGCGGATAAAATGCTTGCCCGCGAGGAGACAATGAATACAAGCGTTCTTTCAGAGGATGATATGACAAAGGTTCTTCCTGTTATCTCTTCAAGCGGTTCTGATTCGGCAATGCTTGACAACACATTGGAATTTTTGGTTATGAGCGGTATGGAGCTTCCTCTTGCAGCTATGATTGCTATCCCTGAACCTTGGGCTCACAATGATACACTTACACAGGAGGAGAGAGACTTCTATCAGTATTATGCAACTATGATGGAGCCTTGGGACGGACCTGCATCAATTCTGTTTTCGGACGGTGATGTGATGGGTGCCATTCTCGACAGAAATGGTCTCCGCCCATCAAGATATTATGTAATGGATGATGGACGTCTTATCTTATCTTCAGAAGTCGGTGTGCTTGCCCTTGACGAAAAACATATCGTTAAGAAGGAAAGACTTCATCCCGGTAAGATGCTTCTTGTAGATACAACAAAGAATAAGATATATTCCGATGAGGAAATCAAGGAGAGATATGCTCACAAGGAGCCATATGGTGAGTGGCTTGACAGTAATCTGTTAAAGCTTAAGGATATCAAGATTCCTAATGCTAAGATTCCTTCATACACAGATGAGGAGAGAACTCGTCTTCAGAAAGCATTTGGCTATACATATGAGAATTACCATGAGGGAATTCTTAATATGGCATTAAATGGAATAGAGCAGATTGGTGCTATGGGTGTTGATACCCCGATTGCAGCACTTTCAGATGAATATCAGCCATTGTTCTATTACTTTAAACAGTTGTTTGCACAGGTAACCAATCCACCAATTGATGCAGAACGTGAAAAGATTGTTACTTCAAGAACTGTTTATGTCGGCAAGAACGGTAATCTTTTAGAGGAAAAGCCAGAGAACTGTCATGTTTTAAAAATACATAATCCAATTCTTACGGATTTAGACCTGTTAAAGATTGAGAATTTCAAGGCAGAGGGATTCAAGGTAGCAAAGGTATCGATTCTCTACTACAAGAGTACACCGATTGAGCGTGTAATAGATCACTTATTTGTTGAGGTTGATAAGGCATACAGAGATGGTGCTAACATACTCATCCTTTCAGACAGGGGAGTTGATGAGAACCATGTTGCACTTCCTTCATTGCTTGCGGTTGCAGCGGTGCACAGACATTTGGTTGTTACCAAGAAATGTACAGCGATGTCACTTATACTTGAATCAGGTGAACCTCGTGAGGTACATCATTTTGCAACACTTTTGGGATTTGGTGCATCAGCAGTCAATCCATATCTTGCACATTCAACAATCAAGGAGCTTGTTGACAATGATCTGCTTGACAAGGATTACTATGCAGCAGTTGATGATTATGACAGTGCTATCTTACATGGAATTGTTAAGATCGCATCAAAGATGGGTATATCTACTATCCAGTCATATCAGGGAAGTAAGATATTTGAGGCAATAGGTATTTCAAAAGAAGTAGTAGATAAATATTTCACCGGAACGGTAAGTCGTGTAGGCGGAATTACATTAGATGATATTGCAAATGCGGTTGATAAACAACACAGTCGTGCATTTGATCCGTTAGGTCTTTCAGCAGATATGGAACTTACTGCTATGGGAAGACATAAGGCAAGAAGTCAGGGAGAAAATCACAGATATAATCCTCAGACTATACATATGTTACAGCTTTCTACAAGAGAGGGAAGTTATGATAAGTTTGTTGAATATACCAAGATGGTTGACTCAGAGGACACAGGATATTTAAGAAGTCTTATGGATTTCAACTATCCGAAAAATGGTGTTCCGATTGAAGAGGTTGAGAGTGAAGAAGAAATCGTTAAGCGTTTCAAGACAGGAGCTATGTCTTACGGTTCGATTTCGGAGGAAGCACATCAGACATTGGCTATTGCGATGAATCATTTACATGGTAAATCAAACAGTGGTGAGGGTGGAGAGAGTGATGAAAGAATTGCATCTGCCGGAACTAAGAACGATAGAAGTTCAGCAATTAAACAGGTTGCAAGTGGACGTTTTGGTGTAACAAGTAAGTATCTTGTAAGTGCCAAGGAGATTCAGATTAAGATGGCGCAGGGTGCAAAACCTGGAGAAGGTGGACATCTTCCGGGCAAAAAGGTTTACCCATGGGTAGCAAAGACCAGACATTCAACACCGGGAGTTAGTCTTATTTCACCACCGCCTCATCATGATATCTATTCTATAGAGGATTTGGCACAGCTTATATACGACCTGAAAAATGCCAATAAAAATGCTCGTATTTCTGTAAAGCTTGTTTCAGAAGCCGGTGTGGGAACTGTTGCAGCCGGTGTTGCAAAGGCAGGTGCTCAGGTAATTCTCGTTTCCGGTTATGACGGAGGAACAGGTGCGGCACCGCTTAGCTCAATTCATAATGCAGGTCTGCCTTGGGAACTTGGTCTTGCTGAGACTCACCAGACACTTCTCTCAAACGGACTTAGAAATCAGGTTGTTATAGAGACAGATGGAAAGCTTATGAGCGGAAGAGATGTTGCAATAGCAGCACTTCTTGGTGCTGAGGAATTCGGATTTGCGACAGCCCCTCTTGTAACACTTGGTTGTGTGATGATGAGAGTATGTAATAAGGATACATGTCCTGTAGGTGTTGCTACTCAGAATCCTGAGCTTAGAAAGAGATTTGCAGGTAAACCTGAATATGTTGAGAATTTCATGTTGTTTATAGCAAAACAGTTGCGTGAATACATGGCGCGTCTTGGCGTTAGAACAATAGATGAGATGGTGGGTAGAACCGATCTTTTGAAGGTTAAAAAAGGTCTTGCTGACAAACAGGCCAAAATTGATCTCGGTCAAATTCTTGTGGATACTTCGGCAATTGACAGAAATCTTCAGACCTTCCACCCTGAGCTTGCATATGATTTCAAACTTGAGGGTACAAAGGATGAGATGGTATTGCTTAAAGATAAGGCTATAAAAGAATCTATTGCAAAAGGAAAGAAGAGCAGTATTAATATTGAGCTTACGAATATAGACAGAACCTTTGGTACTTTACTTGGAGCAGAAATCACAAGACATAATGCCGAAGGACTTCAGGAAGATACAATTGAAATCAATTGTAAGGGTTCAGGCGGACAGAGCTTTGGTGCATTTATTCCTAAGGGTCTTACTCTAAATCTTACAGGAGACAGTAATGATTATTTCGGAAAGGGCCTTTCAGGTGGAAAACTGATAGTTCATGCACCGGAGGATGCAAAATACGATCCAAGTGAGAATATAATAATTGGTAACGTAGCTCTTTACGGCGCAACCTCCGGAGAAGCATACATTGCAGGTATGGCAGGAGAACGTTTCTGTATTCGTAATTCCGGTGTAACCGCGGTTGTTGAGGGTGTAGGTGAGCATGGATGTGAATATATGACAGGTGGTCATGCGGTTATTCTTGGCCCAACAGGTAAGAACTTTGCAGCCGGTATGAGCGGCGGTGTTGCTTATGTCCTTGATGAGGAGAATCATTTGTACAAAAACCTTAATAAGCAGCTTGTAAACATGGAGAAAGTTGAACTTAAGAACGATAAGGAAGAGCTTAAGAGAATGATTGAAAACCATGTCAGATATACAGGTTCTAAGAAGGGTCAAATGATACTTGACAACTTTGATGAGTATATCGGAAAGTTTAAGAAGATCATTCCGACAGATTACAAAGAGATGTTGAGACTTACTGCTCGTAATGAAGAGCAGGGTATGGACAGAGAGCAGGCGCAGATTGAGGCATTTACGGAGCTTGTTGGATAGGAGGAAGAAGACGATGGGAAAAGCAACAGGTTTTATGGAATATAAGAGAGAGAATGGTCCGGTAACAGCCGAGAAAGACAGAGTTAAGAACTTTGAGGAGTTTCATGGTCAACTTCCAAAGCATGAGCAGTGTTTACAGGCTGCAAGATGTATGGACTGTGGTGTTCCTTTTTGTCAGGCCGGTGCGATGATTGCCGGTATGGCATCAGGTTGTCCACTTCATAATCTTGTGCCGGAGATAAATGATCTTGTTTATATAGGTAACTTTGGAGAGGCATATAAAAGATTGGCAATAACACACAGTTTTCCTGAGTTTACTTCAAGAGTATGTCCTGCACTCTGTGAAGCAGCCTGTACATGTGGACTTCATCAAGAGGCAGTTGCGACTAAAGAAAATGAGCGTGCGGTAATTGAGTATGCATTTTCACATGATCTGGTTAAAGAGGAAGCGCCAAAGGTTAGAACAGGTAAAAAGATTGCAGTTATCGGAAGCGGTCCATCCGGACTTGCTGCAGCACAGCTTCTTAACAGAAGAGGTCATGAAGTTACAGTGTATGAGAGAAATGATAGAGTAGGAGGACTTCTTCGCTACGGTATTCCAAACATGAAACTTGATAAGCGTGTGATCGACAGACGTATTGCTTTGATGGAAGAAGCCGGAATTAAGTTTTTGACCGGAGTTAATGTTGGTAAGGATATAACCGCAAAGGAATTAGAAAAGGAATATGACAGCATAATCCTTGCCTGTGGTGCATCTAATCCAAGAGATATCAATGCTACAGGCAGAGATGCAAAAGGAATAAGATTTGCGGTGGATTTTCTTTCGGAAGTTACAAAGACATTGCTTGACAGTAATTTTGAAAAGGTTCCATATAAGCTTTGCGAAGGTAAAGATGTTATAGTAATCGGTGGTGGTGATACGGGAAATGACTGTGTTGGAACAAGTATTCGTCTTGGTGCAAAATCAGTGACACAGCTTGAGATGATGCCCAAAGCACCCGATGAGAGAACTTCATCTAATCCATGGCCTGAATGGCCTAAGGTCAGTAAGACTGATTATGGTCAGGAGGAGGCTATATGGAAATTCGGTCATGATCCGAGAATTTATCAGACTACAGTTAAAGAGTTTGTGAAAGACGGAAAAGGTAATCTTAAGAGCGTAATAATAGTATCGCTTAAGGCTGAAAAAGATAAGAAGACCGGACGCATGAATATGGTTTCTGTTGAAGGTTCTGAGAAAGAGTTGCCATGTCAGTTAGTGCTCATTGCAGCCGGATTCTTAGGAAGTGAGAAATATGTCACCGATAATTTTGGGGTTGAGGTTGACGGACGTACCAATGTTAAGACTGATGCGGGTAAATATGCAAGTTCTAAGAACAAGGTATATGCCGTTGGTGATATGCATCGTGGTCAGTCTCTTGTTGTATGGGCTATTGCTGAGGGAAGAGCCTGTGCAAGAGAGGTTGATCTTGACCTTATGGGATATACGAATCTTTGAATGATTACGAAACATCACTTTTATAACAGATAATTAATATAGTTTACAGGCATTTAACGCTTTTAAAGGCACATACGGGAAAGCCAGTTTAAATTATAATTCAATCAAAATGATAATAATATTCCGTGACATTAATTATTTTATTGGTTGGATCCTCCCACAATCTAGATTGGCCGGTACCGTATGTGTTTTTTTAAATCGTAATGCGAATGATAGTTTAAGATACTGTGGCAGGTTTTTAAAATATTATTGTGGGATAAGGAAGAGACACAAAAGGTAAGAACAGGAAAAAGATTTGATGGGTTATACGAATCTGTAAACAAAAAGACAAGAAGTATATTAATTGATATAAATGTAAATAAAAGTTAAAAATAATGATGTAAATAAAAGTTAAAAATGATGTTGACATTAAAAATTATCGATATTATAATATGTCACATAGCAAGGGAGCTGTAACATTTTCAGCTCCCTTTTTTATTTTTGAACAAGGGCGTTCCATACCACTTTGCTGTGGTTGGAACGCCCTTGTTGTTTATAAGGCAATGTAATACTTGATAATCCTTACAGGGCATAGGAGTTACTTAACTATACCTGCAGCCCGGCATCGGATTGAAAGAGGGAGGATGATGATACTATGGATATGAAGTTTATGCCGGCAGGTGATGAAGCACTGGTTGTGGAATTTGGAAGAATAATAGACGATGGCATTAACAGGCAGGTCCATGCATTGGCAGAGTATGTAAGAAGTGAAAAAATATATGGCGTCAGGGAGCTGCTGCCGACATTCCGTAGCCTTATGATCTTTTATGATAATGAGCTTATATCATACGGAAAGCTTATAAAAAGAATAAAGCATTTTAAGAATGATGGGACTGATGCTTTAAATGAGGAGAAAAAGATATTATGTGTACCTTGCTGCTACGGAGGAGATAAAGGACCGGATCTTGATTATATGTCAATAAAGACAGGAATAAGCAGGGAGGAGATCATTTCTATACATTCAGCTGTTGATTATAAGATATATATGCTTGGATTTCTGCCGGGATTTACTTATCTTGGAGGTTTGGACGCGAGAATACATATGCCACGGCTCGAAACACCGAGAACCAGCATACCGGCAGGATCTGTAGGTATTGGTGGAAATCAGACCGGAGTATATCCTGTAGAATCTCCCGGTGGCTGGTGGCTGATAGGGCGAACGCCGCTGGAATTTTATAACCCGACGCGAAAAAAACCTGTACTATGCAATGCAGGAGAATATATAAGATTTGTCCGGATTAATGAAACGGATTATGAACTTATAAAAAAAGATGTTGAAAACGGAAAGTATCGACCAAGATATATATGTGATTAAGGAAAGGTGAAAGATATGAAAATGTATATTACAAAGTCCGGGTCACTTACAACAGTTCAGGATGAAGGAAGATTCGGGTATATGGAATATGGTATCAGTGAATCCGGAGCTATGGACAGAGTTTCATATAACGAAGCAAATAAGCTTATCGGAAACATGAATGGTGAGGCGGCTTTGGAATTCACTTTGATGGGATCGGATATATTATTTGACGCAGATACAATAATTGCATATATGGGTGCTGAAATGAATGCACGGATAGATGATGTACCGATAGAGCGTGGAAAGGCGTACAAGATAAAAGAAGGGCAGAAGCTTATGTTTGGATTTGCCGAGGAAGGAATAAGATCTTATCTTGCTGTTGCAGGAGGAATAGATGTTCCCGTTGTACTGGGAAGCAGATCAACAAATTTAAAATGCAGGCTTGGAGGTTACTATGGACGAAAGCTGGTTGCGGGCGATGAACTGTTGATCGGGGAATTCGATATTGAAGAACGTGAACAGTTGGTCAATAACATGATTAATGTTAAGGAATATCCTCATAATATCCGGGTAAGAGCCATTAAGGGACCTCAGGATGATTATTATACAGAAGCAGGCTTGAATACATTTTTTAATACTCAATATACAGTTTCGGTTGATAGTGACAGAATGGGAATTCGTTTGCAGGGTGAGAGTATTGAAAGTAAAAACGGTATGGATATTGTCTCGGATGGTATTACTTTTGGATCGGTTCAGATAACCTCTTCAGGCTTACCGATCATTCTTATGGCAGATCACCAGACGACCGGAGGCTACGCAAAGATTGCTACCGTGGTAAAGGATGACCTTCAATATCTGGCGCAGGCAAGACCCGGTGATACCGTATCCTTTGAATGTGTAAGCATTAATGATATGAAAAAAGACTTTTGGAAAAAGTTTTTTGACGGTAATAAAAAGGAGGGTGTTTTGTGATGATAGATGCAAATGATATGAAGGATAAAGAAAAGGTTATGATACCGGAATCATATGGGGACAAAGAAAGTGCTTTTGATTATTCAGATGCTTCGCCTGAATATGTAAGGAAATTGATAAGAGATGGAATAATTACAGGACAGACTAGTGGAATGTGCAGTGGATATGCGCAGGCAAATCTGGTCGTTCTTCCTAAAAAGGATGCATTTGATTTTCTTCTGTTTTCAATAAAAAATCAGAAATCCTGTCCTCTTCTTGAGGTTACGGATGCCGGAAACAGATATCTGTCGGAGATAGCAAAGGATGCGGATATAACAAAGGATATTCCTAAATACAGGATATATGAAAAAGGAGAGCTTATTGGTGAATATACCGAAGTATCAAAATACTGGAGGGAGGATCTGGTAGCATTTCTTATAGGCTGCAGCTTCTCGTTTGAAAGCGAGATGCAAAGTGCTGATATTCCCGTAAGGCAGATTGAAGAGAATTGTAACGTCCCGATGTATAAGACAAATATTCAGTGTAAAAGCGCCGGAATATTTCATGGAAACATGGTTGTCAGTATGAGACCTATACCACATGAGCTTGTTCCCAAAACAGTCCTTGTAACAGGTGCAATGCCAAAGGTACATGGAGCACCCGTTCATATAGGATTTCCTGAGGTTATTGGAATTAAATCACTCGATAATCCGGATTTTGGAGATGCTGTGACGATCAAAGAGGGTGAGGTGCCGGTATTTTGGCCATGTGGAGTAACACCACAATCTGTTGTAATGTCATCAAAGCCGGATTTTTGCATTACGCATTCTCCGGGACATATGTTAATTACTGATGTTAAAAATGTAAATTTGAAGTACTGATACAATTAATGCTTGGTTAATCGTAAATGTTTGGTTGTATATCATTTTGATAAATTTAACTTTTTTAAATTGATCACACATAGAAAAAATACATGAGTTTGGAGATGATAACAATGAAGGTAGATTTGAATGCTGATATAGGTGAGAGTTTTGGTAATTATAAATGCGGACTTGATGATGAGGTTATTCCGTTCATATCATCTGCTAATATTGCATGTGGCTTTCATGCTGCAGATCCGATAGTGATGGATAGAACGGTAAGTCTTGCAAAGGAATATAATGTTTCGGTAGGAGCGCATCCGGGTTTTCCGGATCTTAGCGGGTTTGGCAGAAGAAAAATGGCGGTTACTCCAAAAGAGTTAAAGGCAATGGTCCAATATCAGATAGGTGCATTATATGCATTTTGTAAGGCTCATGGAATACGGCTTTCCCATGTAAAGCCACACGGAGCAATGTACAATATGGCGGCAAAGGATAAAGACCTGGCCAGTGCTATTGCGGAAGGGATATATGAGATTGACCGGGGGCTTATATTACTTGGTCTTTCCGGCAGCATGTTGATCGAGGGTGCAAAGGAAACCGGACTTTTAGCAGCTTCTGAGGTGTTTGCGGACAGAGCTTACAATGATGACGGATCGTTAGTTGACAGAAGTAAGCCCGGAGCCGTTATTACTGATGAAGACTTAGCGATAGAAAGGGTTATAGAGATTGTAAAGAATGGTACGGTAAGCTCAATAACAGGAAAGAAGATTACTGTTAAAGCTGATTCAGTCTGTCTTCACGGAGATGGGATTAAGGCTGTTGAGTTTGCAAAGAAAATAAATGCCGCACTTAATTCAGAGGGCATTTCCATATTACCAATTGGCAGCGTAATAAAGGAGGCGTAGTTGTATGGCTAATGAGAATTCAAAAACTAAGAATAGTGATCATGTTAAGGATAAGCAGGAAACAATTGAGGATATAATACTGCGCTATTCTGAAAGAGGAATGCCGGATATAAGGTTCTATCTTTCATCTGACTATTGTACAAAGGCGGCAAGCGAGATTCTCTCATGGGAAAAAGGTAATGTTTTTCTTACTACAGGCTTTTATGTCAAGGGCTATGCGGAAACCGATGGCCCGGTAGGAACAGTTGCTCTTTCAAAGGCACTTTCAAAGCTGGGATTTAATCCGGTCATAATAACCGATGAATTTTGTAAGGGCTTTTTTGAGATAGAGGATATAGAAACTGTTTATTTAGATATAGATAATAAAGGTGATGATATTGATCATCTTGTTGAAAAATATGATCCGAAGGGTTTGATCTCAATTGAGAGATGTGGACGCAACAGACACGGGTTTTATGCGAATATGAAGGGTGAGGACATCGGAGCGTTTACGGCTCCTATTGATGAGATGTTTATAAGGTACAGAGGACTTATACCGACAATAGGTGTTGGTGATGGCGGCAATGAAATAGGAATGGGAAAGATTGCAGGACCTATTTTAAGAAAGCTATCGTTTGAACCATGTGTCATTCCTGCTGATATTTTTGTTATAGCATCAGTTTCTAACTGGGGGGCATATGGCATAGTAGCTGCACTTGCTAAGCTCAGTAATATGAAACTGGTTCCCGGTTTGGATTTTGTGGAGACATATATAAAGAAAACCGTAAAGCTTGGAAGTGTTGATGGTGTTACCGGCTGGAACAGTGTGAGCGTTGACGGTAAAAATATGAAAACAGAATATGAAATTCTCCACGCGCTAAGAAAACTGGAACGAAGCTATATTCAAAACAATTGTGCATAGAAGTTATGCTGATTGATAAAATTATTAAGAATGGGAGGCTTGATTATTATGAAAACATTAGGCTATTACAATGGAAAATTTGATGAACTTGATAAGATGATGGTACCGTTTAATGACAGAGTATGTTTTTTTGGAGATGGTGTATATGATGCCGGTCCGTCAAGACATTACAATCTGTTTGCGATTGATGAACATATAGATCGTTTTTATAATTCCGCGGCTCTTATGGATATTGAAATTCCGTGTTCAAAGGCTGATCTTAAGGACATACTGAATGAACTCGTGAAAAAGATGGATACAGGCGAAAACTTCGTTTATTGGGCTTGTTCGAGGGGAACCGGAATAAGAAATCATGTATATGAAAAGGGTCCGGGTAATCTGTGGGTAATGATAAAACCTGAGGTGATAAATGATTGTAAAAAGCCTATTAAATGTGTTACCGCAGAAGATAAAAGATTTTATTATTGTAATTGCAAGACATTAAATCTTCTGCCGTCAGTTTTGTATGCTGAGAAGGCATATAACATGGGTGCCGATGAGACGATTCTTTACAGACATGACGGCAGGATTACAGAATGTGCCCATTGCAACTGTCATATTATAAAAGATGGAATTGTTCATACTGCTCCGACAGATGACATGATCCTTCCCGGAATTGCAAGAGCGCATTTAATAAGAATGTGTAAAAAGTTAGGAATAGGTGTAGCAGAAACTCCTTACTATCTTGATGATCTTTATGGAGCAGATGAGATTATTATTACATCATCCTCAAACGTATGTATGTATGTTAATGAGCTTAACGGAAAGCCGTTTGGTGGAAAGGATCAGAATACTTTATTTACTCTTCGTGATGCTTTATACAAAGAAATATGTGATGAGACAGAATGATAACCATAAGAGAGGTAATGATATATGGCGCTTACCGTAAACAACCTTTATAAAGAATCGGCAAAATATAATATAAAGCTTCATGCAGGTGAGGGTGGACTGACTAATATTGTGAGCTGGATGCATGTTGTTGAAACGATTGAGGGGGCACGTTTTCTGCATGGCAATGAGATCGTTATTACAGAAGGGGCAATCTGCAGAACGGCTGATGACCTTATGGAATATGTAACGGTTGTTCATGCACATAATGCAGGTGCTGTTATTTTTAATACCGGAAAGTTCATTACCAATATACCTGATTGTGTGATAACCTTTTGCAACGAGAATAATCTGCCCCTGTTTTCGGTTCCATGGGAGGTTCCTCTTGTTGATCTTACTTCGGATTTTTGTAAGAGGATAATAGACCATATGTCAAGGGAGGACAGCATAGTAACGATATTAAAAAACCTTATCTTTCATATTGGGGACAGGCAGTCTCTTATTCATCAGATGGAGAGATTTGGTTATATGAATGATTGCGTTATGACATTTTTTTGTATCTCATTAGAGCTTGAAAAAACAAGCTCAGAGTTTGTAAATGAGAGTAGAAGACTTAAGAATATTACTGAACAAGCTGCAAAAAGTATTAAGGATAAATATATTTCATTTGAATATCAGGATAAACGGATTGTTGCGTTGGTTGATTACAGACAGGAGGAGTTAGAAAGATATACGGACCTGATCTTTAAGAGTATATCAGCTATAAAGCTTGTTCCATATGTCTATATAGGTATCAGTGATAATATAAAGAGTCTTGAATTGCAGGATGACAATTTCATGCGGGCTTATGCTGCCTGCCGGATAGCGATAAAGAGAGATGAGAAGGTGCTACGGTATCAGGAGCTTGGTCTTTATAAAATTTTAGTAAATGTAAAAAGTAATGCTGTACTGTCTGAAATGTATCAGAGCATAATGGGAAAGCTGGCCGAGCATGACAGAGAGAACAAAACAGATTATTGTGCATTTGTTGAAAAATATCTGGAGTGTGACGGTAATACAAAGAAAGTTAGTCAGGAATTATTTATTCATAGGAATACTGTAAATAATTATATTAAAAGAATTGAAGAAATTCTTGATATGGATATTTCCACATGGGAAAACAGGGCTGTTTTATATACGGCATACTGTATAAGAAATATTTTGTAATTGTGCAGCTGCACAAGATTTAATGTTTGATGTGTTATTGCATATTTGAATTGATGATGATAATATTTGCACATCAATAATAAAGCAAGGGCAAAGGAGTCAATGAGAAGTGACGTCTTTGCCTTTTTATTTTGATTATTTAATGACAAACATATTATTGATCGGAGGTGGATAAATGATATTTCAGGTTTTAATGCCTGCCAAAACAATAATAGGCGAAGGGGCAATTGAAAAGGCAGGGAAAACAATAAAAGAGCTTGGAGGTAACGCACTTATCATTTCCGGAAAAATAGTTGAGAAAAACGGTATTATTGATAAGCTGAAAGCAGTTCTTGATAAAGAAGGTATCAGTTATTCGGTTTTTACCGATATTGTCGGAGAGCCTGATGATCAGATGATCGGTAGTGCTAAACATTTATATGATAGTAAAAAGTGTGACATGGTAATTGGAATAGGTGGAGGAAGTCCACAGGATTCAGCAAAGGCAGTATCGGCACAATCGGGTTATCCACCGATAGTATTGATTCCGACAACAGCCGGTTCGGGTTCGGAGGCGACAAAATTCTATTGTATTACTGAGACTGCAACAAATACCAAGAAACTTATTACTGATGAAATGGTAATACCAAAACTTGCTGTGATCGATCCATTATTAGGAGTTACTGCACCAAAACGCGTTACAGCGGCAACAGGTATGGACGCACTGACACATGCTGTGGAGGCTTATACATCCAAAAAGGCAACACCATATACGGATATGTTTGCAATATCTGCAATAAAGAGAGTATTTGATCATCTTCCAAGAGCTTATAAGTCAGGCGATGATATAGAGGCAAGAACGCAGATGGCTTATGCAGCCTACGAGGCAGGAATATGTATTAATAATGCAAGTGTAACTTTAGTACATGGAATGAGCAGACCTATTGGAGCACTTTTTCATGTACCGCATGGGATATCAAATGCCATGTTGATTGAAACCTGTCTGTCTTTTGCAAAAGAGGGTTGTGTTGAAAGGTTTGCCCAGATAGGAAGACTTTTAGGAGCGCAAGGAAGTGTAACTGAATGCGCAGATGCGTTTTTTGTATATCTAAAGGAGCTTTTATCAGAACTGGAAATACCTACACTTTCAGAATATTGCATAGACAGGGAGATATATAACAACAATATTGATAAGATGGCAAAGGCAGCAATTGAGAGTGGCAGCCCGGGTAATACAATACGGGAGATTAGCGAAAAAGATATTGTAGCGTTATATAAACAGTTATTGAAGTAATTAATAAACTATACAAAGCAAAGGGGCTTTTTCTTTAAAGTGATAAAGAAAGAGCCCCTTTAATGAATTACCGGAGGTGGTCAGTATGCAGGGATATGTAATAACCATTGCCAGAGGCTTTGGCAGCGGGGGAAAGGAAATAGGAGTCAAGCTTGGACAACGACTTGGCATTCCCTGTTACGAACAACAGATTTTAAAAATGGCCTCAGAGCATAGCGGTATTAATGAAGCATTATTTAATATGGCTGATGAGAAACTTGGTAAAGGTGGATTATTAAGAGGACTACCATTTGATTATGTAGTTGAACCCTCTGATAAGAGATTTACATCGAACAATAATCTATTCAATATTCAAAGTGAGATCATCAAAAAGCTTGCGAGTGAGATGTCATTTATCGTAATCGGAAAATGTGCAGATTATGTTCTTAAGGATTTTTGTAATGTTGCAAGCTTTTACATTGAGGCGCCGCGGGCTGATTGTGTAGCTTCGATAGTTAAGAAGCTTGGAGTTACTGAACAAGAGGCTCACAGACTTATCGAAAAGACAGATAAATATCGTGCAGACTACTATAAGTACTATACAAACGGTAATTACTGGACCAATCCGGTTAATTACGATATGACGCTTAATAGTTCCAGAGTAGGACGAGACCGATGTGTAGATGTCATAGAAAACTACGTTAAGGTGAAATTCGGTTTATAGAATATATGTAATAAACCGGTTCACATATATTTATCATGATGATAAGCATCAGGGTAAGAGTATTTAGTATAAGGAGGAATTGATTATGAAAAAGAAAATAAGAAAAACATTTGCTTTATTGGCAACTGCTGTTATGGGAATGGTCTTATTTACAGGATGTGGAGCAGCAAGCTCACCGAGCAGCTCCGGAGAAACGGCTGAAAAGAAAGAGTCGGCTGAAGACGAAGGAAATTTTGACGGAACAGTATCAATTGCAGGAATCGCACCGCTTACAGGAAGTTTTGCCAGCTGGGGTGAAGGAGCAGAAAATGGATATAATCTTGCTATAAAAGAAGTAAATGCAGCCGGAGGCGTAAAGATTGGTGACAAGTCATACAAATTGGAATCCGCTGTATTTGCAGATGATAAGTCTGATGCGACAGAAGCAGCAAGTGCATATAACAACTGTTCATCATATGATGTCAGCGCTGTTATCGGTTCATGTTCATCAAGCTGTACTCTTTCATTTGTCGAGACGGCACAGAAGAGTGGGATGCTTGTAATTACACCATATTCTACTAATGCAACTATTTGTAAAACAGGTGATTATATCTTCAGGGAATGCTTTTCAGATGCAAATCAGGGACCTACACTTGCAAAGATGGCAACAGACGAATTCAAGGCAACTAATATTGCAATTGTTGCAGCTGAAGATTCAGACTATTGTGCAGGTCTTGCAGAAGCGATGGAAGGTGCGCTCGATTCCACAGATGGTGTTAAATACGAGCATTATGGATGTGTAACAACAGATACAGACTATACAGCACAGATTTCAAAAGCAATTGAGCAGGGTGCAGAGGTTATCATTTATCCAAACAACTATGATACGGTTCCAAACTTTGTACAGCAGGCACGTGATGCAGGCTTTGACGGACCGATTCTTGGTGGTGATGCATGGGATGGAACAGATGTTACAGGCTATGAGGATAAGTTTAATAATTGTTATTATCTTGCACATGTCGATCTTTCAGCAGATACAGAAGCAGTTAAAAATTATGTAAGTGCTTACAAAGAAGAATATGGTTCAGATAGTGGATTAAATGCAGTTTCTTCACTTTATTATGATTCTATCAAGATGCTTGTAAAGGCAATTGAGGAAGCGGGCAGCACAGATCCATCCGTTATCAAGGATGCACTTTTAAAAACAACATATGAAAGTATGGGTGGAACTATTACATATGATGAGAATGGTGACGCTGTGAAACCGTTTACTGTTGAAACATTTGAAAATGGTAACCTTAAATATTATGGAAGTTTCTAGTTTGAATTGTTTGATGATTGTACCGGCCCTGAAGGTGTATAAAACACCTTCGGGATGCGGATTTTAGATTTAGATTGAATGGAGATGAGAGCAGATGACAAAATTAATTCAGAGTTTAATGTATGGGTTGAATCTTGGTTCTATATATGCACTTACAGCTCTCGGTTATACTATGGTTTATGGAATTATAAGGATGATCAATTTTGCTCATGGTGATTTCATTATGGTAGGAGGTTTCACCCTTTTTTACACCATACCTGTTATGAAAAACTTAGGTATGCCGTTGTGGTTGGCAGTTATTGCAGCGATCATAGTATGCGTTGGAGTTGGTGTACTTACCGAACAGATTGCATATAAACCGGTGAGAGGTCAGGGTTCTACAACTGCTCTCATAACAGCTCTTGGTATGAGCCTGGTTTTGGAAAACGGAGCTCTGGTTATTTTCGGTTCGGCACCACGTAACGTATCGCCAATGTTTTCTTTACCGACAATCGAGATTATGGGAGCATCAATACCTGGTCAGACATTACTGACACTTGTGATCGGATTTATTGTAATGGCGATTCTTTCACTATTTATTAAATATACAAAGCTTGGTAAAGCTATGAGAGCTGTACCTGAAGATAAAGTGGCATCTACACTTGTTGGAATTAATGTTAATAAGATTATCACCATTACATTTGCGATCGGCTCCGGACTTGCAGCTGTTGCTTCAATGATGTACACGACATCCTATGTGAGTATCAAAAATGAACTTGGTATAACATTAGGACTTAAAGCATTTGTTGCAGCGGTTCTCGGAGGAATAGGAAGTATTCCGGGAGCGATGATCGGAGGATTACTCCTTGGTATAGTTGAGATACTTGTAAAGGTATATATGCTGCCCGGAACTTATGAGGCGGTGACATATCTGATCTTAATTGTGGTGTTGCTTGTACGTCCTACAGGACTGCTGGGCAAAGCAGTGAGCGAAAAAGTTTGACAGAAAGGAAGTGGGAATATGCCTAAAATTATAAGAAAAAAATTATTAATTAATATTATAGCGGTAGTTATGATGTTCCTTCTTCTGTGTATTCTTTTCGATACAGAGCTGCTGGGAAGAAAAGCGGCATATTTTAACGGGTTGGTAACTATCGGAATGTTTTATACCATTATTGTCTGTTCGTTGAATCTTTTGACAGGATATATGGGCGAGTTTTCTTTAGGTCATGCAGGTTTTATGTCGATAGGAGCATATGCTTCGGCAATTGGCACAACTCTTATTTCAAACAGGACTGAACTTCCCGATATTGTGCTATATATAATCGCAATAATAATAGGAGGCATGGCAGCGGCGATAGTCGGTGTGCTTGTGGGCATTCCGGCACTTAGATTAAGCGGAGACTATCTATGTATAGTGACAGTAGCTGTTGCAGAAATTGTTCGTGTTATTTTGAGCAATGTCGGAATTGAGGAGATAACAGGTAATGCAACCTTTGGTAAGTCATTTGCCGGAATTGCAAGAGTATCTGATTACCATTATGTATTTATCACCATGATAATCTGCATTGCTGTAATGTATAGCTACATACGTTCAAGATACGGCAGGGCTCTGATCTCTATTCGCGAGGATCGGATAGCAGCAGCAGCCTCAGGAATAAATGTTACAAAGACAAAGGTTCTTACATTTACTATATCAGCAGCTTTTGCAGGGGTTGCGGGCGCTATATATGCACATTATATTACTACATTGGTCCCTACCTATTTCAATTTTTCAAAGTCTTCAGAATTTCTTGCTATAGTTATTTTGGGAGGAAGCGGCTCAATGACAGGATCTATCATAGCTGCTCCGATATTGTCGGCATTACCACAGCTTATCTCATATGTCTTTCCTGATTTTGCAAGCTATAGAATGCTCATATATGCAGTAGTTCTTGTCGTGGTAATGATCTTTAAACCTACCGGTTTGTTTGGTGGTAAGGAGTTTTCACTTTCAGATCTGATACTAAAACCAAAGAGTAAAAAAACTCAGGTGTTATCCCAAAAGGTAAATCAGGAATAAAATATTTATTCAAACAGGTGAGGTGATATGTATGGCAGAGGAAAAGATTCCGGTATTGGAAACAAAGAGTTTAGGAATACAATTCGGAGGACTTAAAGCCGTAAATGATGTGAATATTGAGATATATAAAGGTGAATTGATCGGTCTTATAGGACCTAACGGTGCAGGCAAGACAACGATTTTTAATCTTATAACAGGTATATATACTCCCACAACAGGAAGCTATATTTTATGTGGAAAACGAATGAACGGGCTAAAAACACATCAGGTTGTAGAGGCTGGTATTGCAAGAACATTCCAGAACATTAGATTGTTTAAGAAAATGACGGTTCTTGAGAATGTTAAGGTCGCATTTAATAAAAACATGAAGGCAAATCTAATGCAGTCAATCTTCCGTACTCCTTATTTTTGGAAGGAGGAAGAGGAAACAACAGAAAAGGCAATGGAGCTCCTTAAACTTTTCAAGCTGGACGGTTTTGCGGATCAGTTTGCTGAAAATCTTCCTTATGGAAAGCAGCGATTGTTAGAGATTGCAAGAGCCCTTGCTACTGATATGAAGCTTTTGCTGTTAGATGAGCCGGCAGCGGGAATGAATCCGGTTGAAACAGCAGAGCTTAAGGAATCAATTAAGATGCTGAGGGAAAAATTTGGAATTCCAATTCTTCTTATTGAACATGATATGAGTCTTGTAATGAGTATATGCGAACGCATATATGTTTTGAATTTTGGTGAGATCCTGGCATCGGGAACACCTGATGAGATTGCCGGCAATAAAGAGGTTATTGAGGCATATCTTGGAAAAGAAGATGAGGATGAAGGCGGTGATGTCTGATGTTAAAGGTCGAAAAGCTTAATGTGCATTATGGAGTGATACATGCGATCGAGGAAGTGAGTATTGAGGTAAATGATGGTGAGATCGTTACTTTGATCGGAGCTAATGGAGCAGGAAAGACAACAATTCTGCATACGATAACAGGTCTAAAAAAAGCAACGAGCGGAAAGGTAATCTTTGACGATAAAGATCTGCTTAAGGAAGAACCCAGTAGGATTATCCGACATGGTATTGCGCATGTTCCTGAGGGAAGACATGTGTTTGTAGATATGACGGTTCGTGAAAATATTGAGATGGGCGCATATATGTATAATAAAAAAGATAAGGATAAGATATTATCAAGAATGGATGATGTGTTTGAGAAGTTTCCCAGGTTAAAGGAAAGACAGTCACAGCTTGCAGGAACATTGTCAGGTGGCGAGCAGCAGATGCTTGCAGTAGGAAGAGCTTTGATGGCAGGGCCAAAGATAATACTTATGGATGAGCCGTCAATGGGACTTTCTCCGCTTCTTGTTCAGGAAATATTTGCGATCATTAAGGAAGTGAACAGGCAGGGGATAACGGTTTTGCTGGTTGAACAGAATGCTAAAATGGCTCTTAAGGTTGCAAACCGTGCGTATGTTTTAGAAACCGGAAAGATTAAGCTATCAGGTAATGCAGATGATCTTCTTCACAATGATGAGGTTAGAAAAGCTTATCTTGGTGCGTGAAAAAGATTAATGGGAGGAAAAAAATATGACGGGAATGGAAATATCGGAAACACAAAAGAAGTATTATCTTCAATCTTGGGCTAAGCAAAAGGATGTTAATCCCATTGCTATAGAGAGAGCAGAAGGAATATATATATGGGATTATGACGGAAACAGATATACGGATATGTCTTCTACGCAGGTTAATGTTAATTTGGGATATGGCAATGAGGACATTAATAATGCAATGAAGGAGCAAATTGATAAATACGCCTGGATGGGACCGGGATATGGTGTTGAATCAAGAGCGAAGCTTGCAAAGATGATTGTTGAACTTATGCCGGATAACATGGGTAAGGTTTTCTTTACAAATGGTGGTGCGGATGCTAATGAGAATGCAATCAAAATGGCAAGAATGTACACAGGTCGTTATAAGGTTATGAGCAGATACAGAAGTTATCACGGTTCAACCTTTGGCGCAGGCAATGCAACAGGTGAGCCGAGAAGATTTCCGTTAGAACCAGGTATTCCCGGTTTTGTTAAATTTTTTGATCCATATATATATCGTGAAGGAATAAGCTTTGAGTCAGAGGAAGCGGCAACGGATTTCTATATCGGTAAATTACGTGAACAGATAATCTATGAAGGACGTGACCAGATAGCAGCCATTATTCTTGAAACAATTACTGGAACAAATGGTATAATAATTCCACCTAAGGGATATCTTCAAGGTGTGCGAAAGCTCTGTGATGAGTTCGGAATAATGATGATATGTGACGAGGTAATGGCAGGCTGGTGCAGAACAGGTAAGATGTTTGCATTTATGAATTTTGATGTTAAGCCAGACATTGTGACATTTGCAAAAGGTGTTACGTGTGGATACATTCAACTTGGAGGTGTATGTGTAAGTAAAAAGATTGCGGAATATTTTGATGATCATGTACTCTCGTGCGGTCTTACTTATTGCGGACATCCGCTTGCGTGTGCAGCCGGTGTTGCTTGTGTTAACTATTATTCCAAAGCTAAAATACTGGATAATGTTAATAAGGTTGGCAAGGTATTGGGTGAACGTTTAGAAAAGTTTAAGGAAAAATATAACTGTGTGGGTGATGTGCGGTACATAGGTCTTTTCTCGTGCGTTGAATTTGTAAAAGATAAGCAGAGCAGGGAACCAATTGTTCCGTATGGTCTCGATCCTTATGGAAAGCTTTCTAAGATAATAGGACTTCTTAAGGAACGTGGATTTATGACCTTCGGACACGAAAACATGGTTTTATGCAATCCGCCTCTTATCATTACTGAGGAACAGTTGAATGAAGAACTTGATAAGCTTGAGGAGGTTATTCAGATAGTGGATACAGACCCCTTTTATATGAAGTGATATACAATAATCTGCTATAATAAGGAATAGCATTAAGGAGAGTATAAATGCAGTTGTTTGATATTATAGGTCCTGTTATGGTAGGACCATCTAGCTCTCATACTGCCGGAGCTGTAAAAATCGGATATGTTGCACACAAATTACTTGCAGAGCCTATGACAGAGGCAGATATTTATCTTCATGGATCATTTCTGGCAACGGGAAAAGGACATGGAACGGATAAAGCTATTGTTGCCGGACTTCTTGGTATGCAGCCGGATGACATAAGGATTCCGGATAGTCTTTCGATAGCAGAAGGTTTAAATATTAAGATAAACTTTGCAGGGATAACATTAAAGGATGCAAATCCAAATTCTGTATTGCTTAAGCTTACCGGGAGTTCCGGCAGAAAACTGGAAATTGTCGGGGAATCATTAGGAGGATCAATAATCAATATAGCGGCAATAGACGGATTGTCAGCTAATTTTTCGGGTGATCACCCTACACTTATTGTTCATAACCTTGATCAGCCGGGACATGTAGCAGAGGTTACAAGCATGTTATCACATAAGTCTGTCAATATTGCTTCTATGCAGCTTTACAGAGAAAACCGTGGTGGTAATGCAGTGATGATATTAGAGTGTGATCAGGAAATCCCGGATAAAGCGATAGAATGGCTTAAGGGACTTGAGGGGGTTGAGAAGGTCACTTATTACAGTCTGGTGTGAGCAGGAGGTTTTATATGAGCTACAAGCTGTTAAAGGACGTCGTAGATGATGCAGAAAAAAACAAATTGGATTTCTGGCAGGTGATACTTAATGAAAGCTGTAGAGAAAGTAATATGACGGAAGAAGAATCATTTAAACAAATGACTGAAATGTATGTGGCAATGAAAGAGGCGGATAGATGCTATGATGCCGATGTAAGATCAGCAAGTGGTATGGCAGGAGGAGATGGAGCTCTCCTGGAAAAGTTCAGATTACAGCATAACAGATTAATAGGAGACTTTCTTGCTAAGGTAATGGAAAAAGCAGTTAAAATGGGTGAATCAAATGCTTGTATGAAAAGAATTGTTGCTGCTCCTACAGCTGGTTCATGTGGTGTTATTCCGGCTGTACTTATTACTTATGAGGAGACTAAGAAGGTCTCACAGGATAATATTATTAGAGCTCTTTATGTTGCAGGAGGAATTGGTGAGGCGATAGCAGAGAGTGCCGATATATCAGGAGCAAAAGGCGGATGTCAGGCAGAAATAGGTTCGGCAAGCGCAATGGCAGCGGGAGCTTTAGCATATCTGGAGGGTGGAGACAATGAGGCGATCATACATGCCGCTGCGTTAGCCTTAAAAAATATGCTGGGTCTTACCTGTGATCCGGTCGGGGGACTTGTTGAGGTTCCGTGTATTAAACGAAATGTATCGGGAGCGGTTAATGCTATTGTTTCATCATCGATGGCTCTTGCGGGAATCAGAAGCAGGATAGATCCTGATGAGGTTATTGACTCGATGAGAAGAATAGGAAGTCTTATTCCGGAGTGTCTCAAAGAGACCAGTAAGGAAGGGCTTGCCCTGACTCAGTCGGCAGCTGGTATAATCGGACAATTAAGATGATAATAGACTGTTATAATTAATTCAGATCATTAATATAGTTTACAGGCATTTAATGCTTGTAAAGGCACATACGGGAAAGCCGGTTTAAATTATAATTCAATCAAAATGATAATAATATTCCATGACATTAATTATTTTGTTGGTTGGATCCTCCCACCAATCTAGATTGGACGGTACAGTATGTGTTTTTTTAATCGTAATGCGAATGATAGTTTAAGATACTGTGGCAGGTTTTTAAAATATTATTGTGGGATGAAGGAGGGGTGTTATTATGGCTGCATTTGACAGAGTAAAAAGTGGTATTCCTAAGTTGGATGAGGCAATTGATAATATAAGACTTGGGGATAATGTTGTGTGGCGAGTGTCTGATTTATCCGAGTTTAAATTGTTCATGGAACCTTATATCAGACAGGCTATAGAGGATAAGAGAAATATTATATATTTCAGGTTTGCTGGACATGAACCGCTTATTGAGGATTGTCCGGAAATAAAGACAATTAAAGTTCCATTATCTCACAGATTTGAAACATTTACAGTAGATATACATAATACGATCGAAGAAGAGGGAAGAGATGCATTTTATGTATTTGACTGTCTTTCCGAGCTTCAGACCGCATGGGCTACCGATCTTATGATGGGCAATTTTTTTCGTGTTACATGTCCGTTTCTATTTGTGCTGGATACGGTTGCTTTCTTCCCGATAATAAGAGGAAAGCATTCTGTACAGGCAATCAATAAAATTTTCAATACTACTCAGCTTTTTTTTGATGTGTATTCAGACAAAAGAAACATTTACGTGCGTCCTGAAAAGGTATGGAACAGAAACTCTGATACAATGTTCCTTCCGCATACATATGATCCGCAAAGCGGAGAGTTCTCACCCATATTGGACGGTGTAAGATCAAGCAGATTTTATCAGGCGTTAGGTATGGCTCAACGTTCGGCTGACGAGCAGTATTCTGATTCATGGAATCAATTTTTTACTAAAGTTAAGCTTATGAAAGACAATGGGATGGATATAACAGCCGAATGTTCTAAAATGTGTGATATCATGATGACCAGAGATTCCAAGATGAGGGAGATGGTAAAGAAACATTTCACACCGGAGGATTATTTTGCTGTGAGAGATCACATGATCGGAACAGGAATGATAGGCGGTAAGGCATGTGGTATGCTGCTTGCAAGGGCAATAATAAGAAACAATGAACCTGATATCAATGAAGTGCTTGAGCCGCATGATTCGTTTTATGTAGGCTCAGATCTATATTATACATTTATTGTTGATAATGATCTTTGGGATATGCGCATAAAACAACGGACAGAGAATGGGTATTTTTCACTTGCCGGAGAGTTTGCGCACAAGATTATGGCGGGAAAGTTTTCTGATGCTATGCGAGAACAGTTTGTAAGGATAATTGACTACTATGGTCAGGATCCGTATATTATACGTTCAAGCAGTATATTGGAGGACGGATTTGGTAATGCTTTTGCCGGGAAATATGAATCGGTGTTTTGTGTTAACAGAGGAGATCTCTCTGAACGACTTGATGAGTTTGAACATGCCATAAAGGTAGTATACGCAAGTTCGATGAGTCTATCTGCACTCGATTACAGGAAAAGAAGAGGCCTTGATAAGCGTGATGAACAGATGGCACTTCTTATACAGAGAGTGTCAGGATCGTATTACGGACCTAATTATATGCCTTGCGCAGCGGGTGTCGGATATTCGTACAGCCCGTATAGAATTATGAAGGATACAGATCCGACTGCCGGAATGTTGAGACTGGTTATGGGACTTGGAACTTCTGCGGTAGACAGAACTGAAGGGTCATATCCCAGGATTGTTAATCTTGACAGACCGGAGAAGACTTCTTATTCTTCTTCTGCCGATAAGCATAAATTTTCACAGGGAAAAGCGGAAGTCATAGATATGGCTGAAAAGGTGATGAAGAAACTTTCTCTTGAAAATATAGAGGCGGATATTCCTAAATATCTTGATAAGATACTTCTTGAGCATGATTGTGATGCAGAGTCAAGATTAAGAGAGATGGGCAGAAGAAGAGAAGTGAAGTTCATTTCCTGCAAAGGTCTTGTGGCAAATGCGACGCTTATGGAGCAGATGAAGAGGATGCTTAGATGTATTCAGGATGAATATGAATATCCGGTTGATACAGAGTTTACAATAAATATATCAGAAAACGGTGAATACTCTGTTGACCTTTTGCAGTGCAGACCGTTACAGGTTCAAAAAGGAAAGACGGGAACGGTCATTCCGGAAGATATTCCTGAAGATAAGATATTACTTGAGAGTAAAGGTTCGTCTATGGGCATGTCGAAAGCGTCTATCTTAGATATAATTGTTTACGTTGATCCGGTAAAGTATTATAATATGCCTTATAAGGAAAAGGATATTGTGGCAAAACTTATCGGTAAGATAAACTGGCATTACAGAGATATGAACAAACATATGATGCTGATAGTGCCGGGACGCGTAGGTACTACATCTCCTGAACTTGGAGTTCCTACGGCATTTTCCGATATAAGCGCCTATGAGATAATATGTGAGACGGAAGAGAGCAAAGCAGGTTATAATCCGGAGCTTTCTTACGGAAGTCACATTTTTCAGGATCTGGTAGAGGCGGAGATTCTCTACACAGCGATATTTAACAATGAAAAGACCTTGCATTTTTCACCTGAAAAGCTGGAATCATCAAGAAATCTTATATCAGAATTTGAACAGAATACAACACTTGCGGATATTGTTCGCGTGTATGATGTGAGTGACAGAAAGTGTGAGGTATATAATGATGTTGCAAACGAGCATCTGCTGATTACATGCTAAGGTGTTCTTAAAAGAAGGTGATGCTTTATGAGAAAATTAGAAACCAATGATTTTATTCTGCTTAATAATATAATTTATAAGATTTATACAACCCCCAATTTTAATGAGATGCGTTATGATTTGCTTGAACAGCTTAAAATGCTTATTGACTTCGACAGTGCTGATTTCTATATGGCATCAAATGAAGAAGGAAAACTTTTGTGCAATCCAATAACATACAATTGTGATCTTGATTTGTCGGACATGTATGAAAATCTGGATTACAGTTTTGGTGTTGTTAATTCGGGTAAAATGCTCATTTACAGAGAAACTGATATTATATCCGATGAGGCAAGAGTTGAAACGGAATACTATAAGAAAGTGTATAAGCCTAATAACTGGCATTATGCTTTACAGGTTGTAGTTGCAAAACACAAGAAGTTTCTGGGGGCAATTACCTTCTATCGTACGATTGGCAAAGAGGATTTTCATTATGATGATATCTTTGTTCTGGACTTGTTGAAGGAACACCTTGCCCACAGGATGGAGCAGTATCAGAAGAATGGTGATATGACTGCAGGAAAACTGTCTGTTGCCGAGGCTGTTGAGGAGTACGAATTGACAAGACGCGAGAATACGATTCTTAAGTTGTTGATGTCGGGAATGAATAATCCTGATATTTGCGAGGAGTTGGTAATAACACCGAATACTCTAAAAAAACATATTTTAAATATCTATCGCAAACTGGGAATAAAGAATCGTGTTCAATTATTTAAAATGATTAGAGAGTATGACTGACTACTACTTTTTAAGTATAAAAATACCACAAAGTATGAATTGAATTATAATCAAATTAGATATATATTATTGTGCATAGATAAGATGGTTTTAAGCAACGGGGCTTTCTGAAAAGGAAAGTCCCGTTTTTGTTATATACAAATGCTTAATCAAACTGCTAACAATAAGATTTTGTAAGAAAAGGGGAATGAGCTATGAAAGAATTAATTATTTTAATAAGGCCGGAAAAATTAGAGGATGTTAAGAGCGTATTGGATGATGTTAATTGCGGAGGTATGACATTATCAACGGCAATGGGTTGTGGAACACAGAAAGGTGTTTCTGATGAAGACGGTGCAGTAAATGAAATAAAAGGTTTGAAGACGACAATTAATCTTTTGCCGAAAGTAAAGGTTGAAATCGTAGTGGAGAACAAAGATGTAGAAAAGATTATCGATAAGATCAGAGACACCTGTGTAACAGGTCATGTTGGAGACGGAAAAATCTTTATCAAGGATGTAGAGGATGCAGTAAGAATTCGAACAGGTGAAAGAGGCGTGAAGGCACTCTAAGAATTCTAACAGATAAAGAGGTGATCCTATGGGAAATATTGTTGAAATAGAAGGCGTAAATAAAATATACGGAAAGAATCATGTAGTTAAAGATTTGAATCTTACCATCAAAGAAGGTGAGTTTTTGACGTTACTTGGTTCTTCCGGTTGCGGTAAGACGACAACGCTTAGAATGGTAGCAGGTTTTGAGGAACCGACAACAGGGACGATTAAGGTTGAAGGCGAAAGAGTGGAAGAAAAGGAACCTTTTGAGAGAAATGTCAATACTGTATTTCAGTCGTATGCATTGTTCCCGCACAAGACCATTTTTGATAACATCGCGTATGGCTTGAAGATGAAAAAAGTTCCGAAGGAAGAGATAAAAGAGCGCGTTTTGGAAATGATGGACATGGTCCAACTTACCGGATTTGAAAAAAGATATCCGTCACAGTTGTCGGGTGGTCAGAGACAGAGAGTTGCAATTGCCAGAGCACTTATAAATAGACCGCGAGTGTTGTTGTTGGATGAACCGCTTGGTGCACTCGATTTGAAATTAAGAAAACAGATGCAGCTTGAACTTAAGCGTTTGCAGAAAAAACTAAATATCACATTTATATATGTTACGCACGATCAGGAAGAAGCGTTGACGATGAGTGACAGAATTGCAGTAATGCATGACGGCGTTATTGACCAGCTTGCGTCACCGTCGGAAATATATGAGCATCCGGCGACCAAGTTCGTTGCAGCATTTATCGGCGAAGCTAATATATATGACGGTTGTATCACTGGTATCACAGATGGAATTGCAACTGTTACGCTTGAGAATGGTGTTGTGTCAATCAGATGTCCGGAAGATTTTTCGCTGCTGGAATATGCAACGGTATCTGTAAGACCGGAGAAAATGAAGTTTTCAACGACACCTGTTGAGGGCTTCGGGTTGCAGGCACAGGTTAAGGACTATATCTATGTTGGAGCCGTACTTAAGTGTATTGTTTCACTTCCTAACAGAAACGAATTAAAAATCGAGAGACTTGCAGGTCAGGAATTGCCTCCTATAGGAAGCAAATGTTACCCGTACTGGGATGTGGATGATGCGGTACTTATACACAATGAAAGTCATTATATCTTCGAGGCAATAAACAATATTAAACTGGCATAAAAGATTAGTGGAAGGAGAAGAACCATTATGAAGAAAACAAGACATGAATTAAGAGCGAACACTCTTCCTGCATTGCTTACGGTAGGTCCGGTTACTTTGATAATGGTATTGCTTATAGCGATTCCGCTTATATATGTGGCTGTTATGAGTTTGTGCTCAATTGATGAGTTTTACAACGTTACATTGGATTTTACAACGGATAATTATATGCAGCTATTCAATGCCGATTACTTGAAGATTTATATGCAATCGCTAGTTATAGCTACTGTGACTACAATACTTTGCATCTTAATCGGGTATCCGTTCTCATATGTAATTGCGAGGACAAAGAGCAAGAAGAAAAAGATATTATACATGATGGTTATTATACCATTCTGGACTAATTCGTTAATCAGAATATATGGGTGGAGAACTTTCTTGGGAACTTCCGGCTGGTTAAACTCTCTGCTTATGTCGTTACACATTGTAGATGAGCCGGTTGAGTTGTTATATAAAACGGGTACTACAATACTTGGTATGGTATATTGCTTGATTCCGTTTATGATTCTTCCATTATACACAGCTATAGAAAAGCTTGATACATCGTTGTTAGAGGCATCATCCGATTTGGGCGCAAAGCCTGCAGAAACATTTTTTGAGGTGATTTTGCCGTTAACATCAAGCGGTATATTTTCCGGAAGTCTGATGGTATTTATCCCATGTTTAGGATATTTCTTTGTATCTGATATCTTAGGCGGAGGTAACACGGATATGATTGGTAACTTGATTGAGAGACAGTTTCAAAGCGGAAACAACTGGCCGCTCGGTGCAGCGCTTTCAATCATATTGATACTTGTTACACTTATTTTGGTCAAGATCTATCAAAAACTTGGTGGAGATATGGATTCGCTTGGAGTATAGGAGGGCTTGGGTATGAAGAAACAAAGAAGAGAAAAAAGAAATAAACGCCTAAGTGTCATCTTTTGTACTTTGGTTTATCTATTCTTGTTCCTGCCAATTTCGGTAATAGTTGTTAATTCATTTAATGCATCTACAACGAAGCCGTATATGAGCTGGAAGGGTTTTACGTTTGACTGGTATATCAAACTGTGGGATAACACATCATTACTGGAGGCATTCGGTACAACAATGATTATTGCAATAGTGAGTACGATTTTTGCAACAATTATTGGTACTCTGGGTGCGATAGGTATGTACAGATACAAGTTTAAAGGAAAGAATATTATTGATGCTTTGTTATATATTCCGGTTGTTATTCCTGAAATCGTACTTGGTATATCATTACTTACCATTTTTGCAAAAGTAAATGTACCGCGAGGAATGCTTACATTAATACTTGCGCATGTGACGTTCTGTATTCCGTTTGTAATATTTAACGTGCGTGCAAGGTTATCGGGATACGATCAGTCCATTGAAGAGGCAAGCATGGACTTGGGCGCGAACAGAATAGTTACTTTCTTTGAGATTACTTTGCCGGTATTGGCACCGGGAATTTTAGGTGGCGCATTGTTAGCATTTACGCTTTCAATAGATGATGTTATTATCAGTTACTTTGTGTATGGTCAGACAAAGACATATCCGCTTAAGGTTATGGAATCGGTTAAGAGTGGTGTTGCACCTGATGTAAATGCACTTTCGACATTGATTCTTATCGGAACGATTGTTTTTGTAGTGTTGACTCAAGGTGACCTATTCAAGAAGAAATGAGTAAAGGCGTTGTGCCTGTTTTAAGGAGGAATGGCTTATGAAGAAAAGATTATTAGGAGTAATTACAACGGTTATGGCACTTGCGTTAATGACGGGATGTGGTTCGTCAAAAACAGCAGACAACGGTGAATTAAATGTGTTTGTGTGGACGGAATATGTATCCGAGTCTGCTATCAAAGATTTTGAGGATGAGTTTGGGGTTAAATGTAATGTTTCAACTTATTCATCAAATGAGGATTTGCTTGCAAAATTAAAGTCGGAAGCAGAAGGTACATATGATGTTATCTTGCCGTCTGATTATGCAGTAGAGTACTTGATTGAGCAGGGGAAACTGCAGGAACTTGATAAGGAGGCACTTACAAATCTGTCCAATATTGATTCGGCATATTTAGGTGAGCCTTTTGATCCGGATAACACCTACTCTGTTCCATATGAGGGTGGTGTTGCATGTATCGCTGTTAACAAGTCAAAGGTTGACAAAGAAATCAAGTCATATGCAGATTTGTTTGATCCTTCACTAAAAGGTCAGCTTGTTGTACTTGATGATTACAGAGCTGTTATTGGTATAACAGAAAGATCTATGGGACTTTCAATGAATGAAACCGACTCTGCAAAACTTGATGAAGTAGAGGAAAAATTGTTGTCATTAAAAGATAATGTTAAGTTGTATGATTCGGATTCTCCAAAGTCAGCATTGATAGCCGGCGACTGTACAGTAGGTATGGTATGGTCAGCAGAGATTGCTTTATCGATGGATGAAAATCCTGACATTGAAATCATTTATCCGGAGGACGGTGCGTACGTGTTCCTTGATAACTGGTGTGTACCGACAGGCGCAAAGAACTATGATAATGCGATGAAGTTTATTAATTATATGTTGTCCGCAGAGGCTGCAAAGACCAACATTGAAGATTTCCCATATCTTTGTCCTAACAAAGAAGCGCTCAAGTTAATGGGTGACGATTATGTGAATAATACTGCGAAAAATGTTCCGTCTGATGTGATTGCAAACGGAGAGTTCATCAAATATCTTGATACAGAAACTATGGGCAGATTAGATGATATGTGGACAAAATTAAAGAATTAAAATTTCACTCCTACTGTTGAAAGCTCTGCTGCAATTTGTTTGTAGCGGGGCTTTTGCTTAAGTAGGAAAGAATAAGGAGGATGAAATTATGGATTATCCAAAGATAGATTTTTTGTATTTAAATGAAGAAGACATGATTAAAGCAGGCGTACTTGATGAGGCTGCATGTATTGAAACAATGAGAGATACTTTATCATTGTTTGGGAAAAAGGATTTTTTACTTGGAGGCCCTAAAGCGGATGAGCATGGTCTTCAGATGAACTTTCCGCAGACCTCACAGATAGAGGGATTCCCTCTTGATGACGGACCGGACAGAAGATTCATGGCAATGCCTGCATATCTTGGAGGTAGATTTCATATAGCAGGTCAGAAATATTACGGCTCGAACAGCCATAACAGTGCATTGGGACTTCCAAGATCAATTCTTATGGTTACATTATCTGATGTTGATACCGGTGCACCTAAGGCGATTATGTCTGCTAATTTGTTATCTGCGATGCGAACCGGAGCGATGCCTGCAATGGCTGCAACGTATCTCGCAAACAAGGATTCGGAAGTCCTATCATTGGTTGGCCCTGGTGTTATCAATAAATGTGCTCTTAATTGTTATATGTCTGTTTTGCCTAACATCAAAAAGATTAAAATCCGAGGAAGTTCGTGCAAATCCAAAACAGCATTGGATATGAAAAAATATATAGAAGAAAAATACCCGAAAGTTGAGGAAATCATAATTTGTGATAGTTTAGAAGAGGCTTGCAGAGATGCGGATGTGGTGTCGGAAGCAATGTCTGTTACAAAAGAAAACATGGAAGAGTTCAAACTCGAGTGGTTTAAGAAGGGTGCCACGGTTTTTAGCATGGGCTCATTTTTGTACAGAAAATATGATGACTTTTTAAATACTACTATGGTAGTGGACAATTATGGAATGTATCAAAAATATCTAAGCAACTTTATAGCAAGAGGTGAATATGATGAACTTGGAAACAAGAGAGAATGGGTTATTATGGGAATTCATTTTGTTCACTTGGTTGAATCAGGGCAGGCGTCTCGCGAAAAAGTAATCAATCTATGCGATATTGTAAACGGCATATCGGATGGCAGAAAAGACAAAGATGAAATAGTTATGTGTTCAATAGGAGGAATGCCACTAGAAGATTTGTCGTGGGGATATGATTGTTACAAAAAAGCATTAGAGTTTGGAATAGGGCAGTCGCTTAATTTGTGGAATGAACCTTATATGGCTTAAATAATATACTACTTTAGTGGTATGAAATACCCTGTATGGATTACGGAAAAGGCACACGGGAGTAATTGTTTTGTTATCATAATGGGTGTAAAGTATTGTCATAGATAAGCAATGGGGCTGATGAGATTCGTCAGTCTCGTTGCTTTTTTTATTACAGTAAGGAGGGATTATTATGGATTACCCGACAATTGATTTTTTGTTTCTTTCAGAAGAGGATATGATCAAGGCAGGGGTTAAGGATATGGAGGCTTGTATAGATTCCATGGAGGAAGTCGTTAAATGTTTGAACGTAGGAGACTATGTCATGGGTGGTGAGAATCACAATTCGCATGGTTCACAGGTATCATTTCCGACAGAATCGCCATTTTCAAACATGCCGTTAGACACAGGAGACGACAGGAGGTTCATGGCTATGCCGGCATATATCGGTGGAACGGTTGACATGATGGGAATGAAGTGGTACGGCTCAAACAGTGATAACAGAAAGATAGGACTTCCAAGATCAATCCTTACAGTTATGTTAAATGACAAGACAACCGGTGCACCGATTGCTTTGATGTCAGCCAACATATTAAGTGCGATGAGAACCGGTGCAATCCCCGGAGTAGGCGCAAAGTACCTTGTGAGAAAGGATGCTACCGTTTGTGGTATATGTGGTCCGGGGGTTATGGGCAAGACCTCATTAGAAGCTATCATTTGTACCTGCCCTGACATAAAAGAGATAAAGGTCAAAGGGCGAGGACAAAAATCACTTGATGCATTCATCGAGTATGCCAAGAAGAAATATTCGGACATTCCAACGATTCGTGCGGTAGATACGGTCGAGGAGTTGATTCGTAACACGGATGTTGTGTCCTTTGCCAATTCGGGTAACACGGATCCTTCCACTTATCCTTTTGTCAAAAAGGAATGGATTAAAAAAGGCGCAGTGCTGATTGGACTAAGTTGTTTTGATATGGATTCCGATGAGATGGCAGAGTGTACGTTGGTCGTTGACAACATGAAATTATACGAGGCGTGGGAAGAGGAATTTCCTTATCCGTCATTTGGAATGAACAATATTATCGGTTCAAAGTTTACAGATATGGCGCATGACGGGATTATAGAAAAGAGCGACATCATAGATTTGGGAGATATCATTTTCGGCAAGAAGCCCGGACGAATATCAGATGATCAGATATTTGTTTTCTCGGTTGGCGGAATGCCGGTGGAAGATGTTGCATGGGGAAAACGTTGTTATGAAAATGCAAAGAAGCTTGGACTTGGTACGAGTCTTAGATTATGGGATAAGCCGGATCTGGCGTAGGAAATGGAGTGATATGTATGGAATCGACGAGAATAAAAGAACATCCGATTTTGGGAGAACAGGAAAAAGGCGAATTGGTAACATTTATGTTTGATGGCAAAGAAGTGACCGGATATGCGGGCGAACCTATTGCTGCGGCACTTAAGGCGTCGGGACTAATGGTTCACAGATACACTGCCAAGGAACACAAGCCAAGGGGAATCTTTTGTGCGATTGGCAGATGCACCGATTGTGTCATGGTCGTTGATGGTGTTCCTAATGTAAGAACCTGTATCACACCGCTCAAAGCCGGTATGGATGTAAAAACACAGTACGGTGTTTCAGATAAGCCTTTTGAGTAAAGCAGACGGATGAAGGAGATGAGAGATATGACAAGATATGATTTGATTATAGTTGGTGCCGGTCCGTCAGGTTTGTCGGCAGCAATAGAAGCAGCAAAAAAAGGACTTAGTGTTATTGTTTTTGATGAAAATGAGAAGCCGGGTGGACAGCTGTTTAAGCAGATTCACAAGTTCTTTGGCTCGAAAGAACACAGAGCCAAAGTTAGAGGATTTGTAATCGGAAGGCAGCTTTTGGATGAGGCCGATGAGGCCGGTGTAAAAGTAGTGCTAAATGCTACAGTTATCGGGCTTTATCAGGATAAGGAAGTTGTCGTAAAAATTGGAGAAGAGGTAAGACACTACAAAGGAAATGCAGTTGTGATAGCAACAGGTGCCGCAGAAAACATGGTCACTTTTCCCGGTTGGACACTCCCCGGTGTAATTGGAGCCGGTGCTGCGCAGACAATGATGAATCTGCACGGCGTGCTTCCCGGGAAAAAAGTGTTGATGCTTGGTTCGGGCAATGTAGGACTTGTTGTTTCTTTTCAGTTAGAGCAGTGTGGTTGTGAGGTCGTAGCACTTGTTGATGCTGCACCGAGAGTTGGCGGATACGGTGTTCATGCTGCAAAAGTGGCACGTACGGGAGTACCGTTTTATTTATCTCATACTATTGTTAAGGCTGAGGGCGAAGAATATGTTACCGGTGTAACCATCGCAGAGGTTGATGGCAGTTTTAAGTTTATTCCGGGTACGGAGAAACATTTTGATGTCGATACCATTTGTCTTGCGGTGGGTCTTTCGCCAATGAGTCAGTTGCTTAAGATGGCAGGTTGTAAGATGGAGGACAATCCAAAGCGTGGAGGACAGGTTCCAATCTGTGACGAACATGGTCGTACATCAATACCGGGAATATTGGTAGCGGGAGATGTAAGCGGAATAGAGGAAGCATCTTCAGCAATGATTGAAGGTAGAATGGCCGGTCTTGTGGCTGCAGAGTATCTTGGCTATATGGAAAAGGAAGAGTTAGATACGGCGCTCGTATCATTGGATAGTGCTCTTGATGGTTTGAGACAGGGAATGTTTGCACCCAAGAACAGAGGTAAATTGGTTGAAAAGACAGAAGAAGGAATTGATATATCGAAAAGTCTTTTGAAGAATGGTTATGTCAGTGATGATGAGATCGAAAGATATCCCGGCGTAACACATAAAAAAGGTGTGCATCCCGTAATCGAATGTACACAGAACATTCCGTGTAATCCATGTCAGGACGCTTGTAAGAAGGGCTGCATTTCCATAGGAGACAACATTACATCACTTCCCATTGTTGTTGACGGTTCGGAGTGTATTAACTGTGGTATGTGCGTTGCGAATTGTTCAGGACAGGCAATTTTCCTTGTTGATGAAGATTGCGGTGATGGAACGGCAACAGTAACCTTGCCGTATGAGTTTTTACCTTTGCCGGAAGTTGGGACAAAAGGAAAGGGACTTGGAAGGGACGGAAAGGTTGTTTGCGATGCTGAAGTTGTGGAAGTGAAGTCGTTAAAAGCGTTTGACAAGACCAATCTTTTGACAATGAGAGTTCCGAAAGAATATGCAATGAAAGCCAGATTCTTTAAGGCTGTGTGAAAAGGAGGATGCAAAGTATGAATACAGTAAATGACAGATCAAGAGATATCGGACCTTTTGTACCTCAGCCGGATGATGATATGCTAATCTGCAGATGCGAGGAAGTGACAAAAGGAGAAATAAGACAGGCTGTACATGACGGCATGTGGACAATCACAGAGATAAGAAGATACTTGCGAACAGGAATGGGTTTATGTCAGGGGCAGACATGCTCTAAGCTTGTAAAAGGAATCGTTGCCAGAGAGTTGGGTGTTTCTCCGACAGAGTTGGAGCCGGCTACAAGTCGTGTCCCGATGAGACCGATAGAAATGAGAATATTCGCCAATGAGGCTGCTGATGAAAAGGAGGGCGAATAGTATGAAGATGAATGCAGAAGTAGTAATTATAGGTGGTGGAATAATAGGATGTGCGACAGCATATTATCTTGCAAAAATGGGAAGAGATGTCATTGTTCTTGAAGGCTCGGATCACATCGGTAACGGTGGTTCGTCAAGAAATGGTGGTGGTGTAAGACAGTCAGGACGAGATGTGAGAGAACTTCCACTCGTTATGTATGGAATAAAGAATCTATGGCCGACACTTTCAGAGGAACTTGAGGTTGATTGTGAATACCATCAGGACGGAAATCTTAGATTGGGCAAAAATGAAAAGCACAAGGAAATACTTACAAAACTTGCGGATAACGCAAGAAGCGTAGGACTTGATGTAAGAATGATAGATGGAAATGAGGTGCGTGCCATCAACCCTTATCTTTCGAACGAAGTGACTTGTGCAAGCTGGTGTCCGACAGACGGTCATGCCAACCCGCTTACAACAACACTTGGATATTACAAGATGGCGAGAAGACTTGGCGTTACTTTCATAACAGGAGAGTCTGTCAGTGAGTTGCGTGTCATAAAGGGCAGAATCCGTAAAGTAATTACGCCTAACAATATATATGAAGGAGAAAACGTTTTGGTTGCTGCAGGTCTTGATTCGCGTGAGATTCTCACATCTGTCGGTATTGATATTCCCATGACTAACTCGTTACTGGAGTGTCTTGTTACTGAAGCTCAGCCGCATATGTTTGATCAGATGTTAGGAACTGCCGAAGCTGATTTTTACGGACATCAGACAAAACATGGCTCTTTTGTATTTGGAGGTTCGTCAGGGCTTGAAAGGTATAACAAAGATAACGGCATGGTTTCTAACAGTTCCAAAACAGCACCTTGTATATGCAGAGGTATAATGAAGTATTTCCCTGATCTTGCGAATGCGAAAATAGTAAGAACCTGGGCAGGATGGATGGATGCTTCGTCGGATGGAGTTCCTTCAATAGGTAAGGTGGATGAAGTTCCGGGATTGTTTGTTGCGTGTGCCTTCAACGGTCATGGATTTGGTATTGCACCGGCGGTAGGTGATCAGTTGGCGAAATTGATTTCTACAGGTTCTACCGATATAAGTCTGGAAGAATTAAGATACGACAGATATAAGGCAAAAATCTAAGAGGGGTGAAGCTTATGAATAATTTTACTTTTAAGATTCCAACTGATATTAGATTCGGAAAAGGTCAGGTTGAATGCCTTCCTGAAGAACTTGCAAAGTACGGGAAAAAAGTTCTACTTACGTATGGTGGCGGAAGTATTAAAAGAACGGGATTATACGACACTATAATACGATTGCTGGAAGGATTTGATGTCTATGAACTGGGTGGAATCGAACCGAATCCAAAATTAACCTCGGTTGAAATTGGCGCGAAAATGTGCAAGGGAAAAAACATCGATGTTATTTTGGCGGTTGGTGGTGGAAGTACTATAGATGCTTCAAAGCACATAAGTTGTGCTGCATGCTATGACGGACCTGCGTGGGATTTGATGATGGATAGAAGTCTTATTAAAGAGGCGTTGCCGATAGCAGTTGTACTTACAATATGTGCAACCGGATCGGAAATGAACTCGGGAGCAGTTATTACAAACGAGGATACAAATGAGAAATTGGAAATAAATTCGCCCTTACTGTATCCTAGTCTTTCTATTTGTGATCCAACGTATTTATATACACTTCCACCAAAGCAAACGGCAGCGGGAACGGTAGATATTCTGTCGCATTGCATGGAACAGTATTTCCAGCATAATGACGAAGCGTATATTACAGACGCGATAAGTGAGGCTGTCATGAAAACAGTTGTTAAGTACGGACCGATTGCTATGGAAGAACCGGACAATTATGAGGCAAGATCTAATCTTATGTGGGCAAGTACGGTTGGACTTAATCATATGCTCACTGTTGGAAAAGGAGGGGCTTGGAGCGTTCACCCGATAGAACATGTCGTAAGCGCATTTTACGATATTACGCATGGAGTGGGTCTTTCAATCATAACTCCTGCATGGATGAAGTTGGCTCTTTCAGAGGAAACAAAAGGAAGATTTGCGAGATTTGCGCGTGAAGTATTCGGTGTTTGCGAAGATGATGATATGATCGCAGCCCAAATGGGCATTCAAAAGCTCGAAGAGTTTAACACGGGTATTGGAATGCCGTTACATTTGTCTGAAGTTGATATAGATGATACGTGTTTTGAAAAAATGGCATCGGAAGCTATAAGAACAAGTGGACTATCTGAAAGGGCATATGTTAAAATGAGTGAACAGGATGTAATGAAGATTTTTGTATTATGTAAATGATCTTTTAAAAAATAAAACAAAAATAATGTTGAGGGGTTTATATGATTACGCTAAATGATTATCTTTATTCAGGTGATACCGTACTTAAAATATTATTACAGTATTCAAATGATTTGAAAAATGAAGCGATAAAAATGCATAATTCTGTTGATCTGGCTCATAGTAATTTTCTGATTCAGATAATAGAACTTTTAGAGCATTCAGACTTTTTGACATCACAGTCTCAAAGAATTAAAGATTTTTATCTTTACATGACACAAAAGTATCCGTTTCTTGCGTTCACATTTAAGGGTAGAATCAAATCACTCATTCGTGCAGAGGAGAAGTTCAACGCGTATATATTGGAATATATATATGACTATTATGAAAAGAATGGAAGTTATCCTTCTGAGGCGGAAGTTAAGAATAATCTTAATTATTTCAGAGACCTTATAGCATATCGTATAGTTATTTCTCTACCTGTATGCCACATTCCTGATGGAGAATCCGGTGAGAAGATGGAGATGAAATACTTATATGAAATTGCCAACATACTACCGGAGTTTCTTGAGGAAAGAGGGTTTACACCTAAGATTTCAGGGCAATTGGAAGATTATTATTCTAATGAATTATCAGCGAATAATCGTTCTTATTACAGAGACTATGTAAAAAGTCCACGATCTTCGGGGTATAAGTCATTACACATAACGCTATATGATAATCTTGCAAGATGTTATACGGAGGTTCAACTTAGGACTAAAGATATGGATGACCTTGCGGAGATTGGTGAGGCTAATCATTTTGGATATGAAAAGTCTCAGGAAGAAAACAGAAGAAAAAGAGACATAATTGTTCAGGGTGATTGTAAGATATTTGATGAAGCCTATGAGAGACTTATTTTGCTACAGGAACTGGATTTGGCAGCTGTTAATGTTAATATGTTTAAAGCGATCAATAATCAGTTGATAAATGATGGCTGTGGCTTGTTTCGAGGAAGACAAATTCTTCCATTTGAACATTTATCCAGATTTCAGAATGACATTGTGTGATACAATAGACATAGCCTTCATTAACGATTGATTCAGGACAGTAAATATAAAGTGGTAATAATAGTTTAAAGGGGTTTTGATTTTATGAAATTAGATGATATCAGAGAACCGCAAAAGAGTAGTTTTAACCGTTTCAGGTTGTTAATATGTTGTGGTGTATTATTATCCGGAGCAACCATAGGTGTTCTCCAGAAGATTTTAGATGCGGCAGCATTTAATGAGTTGCCGAAGATTTTTCAGAGCCTGGATATAACGAATTATTTCGGCCGCTTTGCAATATGGATTCTTGTCGGCACCATATTATCAGTATATGCAAGAAGACCACTTCATGCAGCTATCAATTGTTTTCTGTTCTTTGTAGGCATGGTTGCCGGATATTATATTTATTGTAATTATGTGCTTCATTTTCTGCCTACAACCTATATGCTTATCTGGGTGGCAGTGGCTTGTTTATCCCATATTGGAGATAAGTGTATGCAATTGCCTATTTTGTATAATATAAATGGAGGTATAACGATGAGATTAAGATATATTGCTTTGACTGCTATGTTTGCGTTATGCATAACAACTGCGGGCTGTGGAGCTCAGTCAGGGATTCAGAACAGAGAAGGAACGGATGTTATTACTGATAAAGACTTTAATGACGATGCAGATAAAACTTTGGAAAATGAGAATGTAAGTTTTAAAGAATTATCAGATGGCGATGTTGCACCTGATTTTGAAGCTGAACTTGTTGGTGGCGGTAAGTTTAGTCTCTCTGAAAATGCAGGCAAGGTAGTTCTTATAAATATCTGGGCAACCTGGTGTGGACCGTGTGTAGAGGAGATGCCTGCATTTGAAAAATTAAACAGCGAGTATGGCGAAGGTGTCAGTATCTTATGTGTTAACTGTATGGAAGAAAAAAGTGATGTTGATAGTTTTGTCAAGGATAACGGATATACATTTCCGATTGCCTATGACGTTGACGGAACAATTAATATGCGCTACCCGACTCAGGGAATACCGTATACTGTTGTTGTGGGTAAAGACGGAACTGTCAAGAATATATTTTTAGGTTCTAACGGTGAGGAAGAACAGTACCGTGCATACAAAGAAGCAATTGAAGAACAGTTATCAAAGTAAGAGGTACTATTATGATTGATATGAAAAAGAGCAAAGACAGAAAGATCATTTTTTTACGACTGTTTTTTCTTGTAGTTGGAGCATTATTAGTTGTTGCAGGTGTGGTAAATGGCGGATATACAGAAGTGTTGAACAAAGCAATACGCATTTGCTATGAGTGTATAGGGATAGGTTGAGGAAAGAATGTATGAATATTAAAGATCGCAAGCGCAGGCTGACTCAGTTGGTCTGTGCATTGTTATATAATTGTAATTTTAAGGGTTTTCCAGGTGGTAGGATTTATCAAGGAAAAACAAAAGGTGTATGTGTGCCGGGACTTAATTGTTATTCGTGTCCGGGTGCTGTCGGTTCGTGTCCGCTTGGAAGTTTTCAGTCTGCACTTGCTTCTTCAAAGTACAGATTTAATTATTATGTTCTTGGCATTCTTCTTTTGTTTGGGATTATACTTGGACGAGTAGTGTGTGGTTTCTTGTGTCCCGTTGGACTTATTCAGGAATTATTATATAAACTACCCACGAAAAAGATTAATAAAGGTAAGTGGAGTAGTCTACTGTCTTACTTTAAGTATTTGATACTTGCAATATTTGTGATAGCAATACCATATGTTTTGCATGCACCGGGATTTTGTAAATACATTTGCCCGGCGGGTACATTAGAGGGCGGACTTACACTTACTATAGCTAATGAGAAACTTAGGGCGCTTGTCGGGGGGTTGTTTACGTGGAAGATTGCAGTTCTTGTTGTAATTTTGGTATCTGCCGTTTTTGTCTTTAGAAGCTTTTGCAGGTTCCTGTGTCCGTTAGGTGCCATTTATTCGCTTTTTTATAAGATATCAATCTGTGGCGTTAAGGTTGATGAGGATAAATGTGTGGGTTGCAATAAATGTGTTTGTGAGTGCCTGATGGATGTAAAATATGTAGGAGACAGGGAATGTGTGCATTGTGGTGAGTGCATAGGAAAATGTCCGACGTGTGCCATTTCATATAAAAAGTAAAGATGCCTGTGGAAATGATTTATATGTTGAAAGATAATCAGACTTTAGATATAATGGTTGGCGTGTTGTTGCGTGATTAAAATATAAATTATTGTATTACGCTGACCATACTATGGAGAATTGGAGATGAAATTTACTTTGAAAAAAATACGTATATCACCGGCACATTTAATACCGTTAAGTTTTTTGACGGTTATTATAGTAGGAACGCTGATACTATATCAACCTATATGTGCTGCTGCCGGGTGTGAGACAGATTTGTTGACGGCATTATTTACTGCTACAACTTCGGTGTGTGTTACCGGACTTGTGGTGGTCGATACATATGCACACTGGAGTTTTTTTGGACAACTGATAATTTTGTTGCTTGCACAGCTTGGCGGACTCGGAGTTGTTACGGTTGTTTTTGGTTTTATACTGATGACATCAAAGAACATATCGCTTGGGGATCGCATGTTATTAAAAGATGCGATGAATATGAATGACAGCAGACATTTGTTAAGATTTCTAAAGAGAGTAATACTTGGAACATTTTTAGTAGAAGGCTTAGGCGCACTGTTTTATATGCTAGATTTTATTCCAAGACTTGGAGTGAAGAAAGGAATATGGGCATCGATTTTTCAGGCAGTATCGGCATTTTGTAATGCGGGTATGGATGTCGTCGGACCTGACAGTATGATTAGTCTTAGAAAGAGTCCGTTACTTATGATTGTTACCATGGTTATGATTGTTTTGGGGGGACTTGGGTATGTTGTATGGTTCGATATTCTTCGTGGAATTAGAAACGGAATTAGAAAAGATTTTTCTCCGATACAGATATTCAAAAGACTGCCTGAACACACGAAGCTGGTTATAAGACTTACATTAGCTTTAGTGTTTGGTGGTGCTCTGGTATTTTTTATATTGGAATATAATAATCCCGAAACCATAGGTGATATGAATTTCTGGAACAAAATGATGAATGCCTTTTTTCAATCTGTTACATTACGTACGGCAGGATTTGCGTCCGTCCCTCAGGAAAAGCTTACCGGAGCATCTTGTGTGGTCGGTTGCCTGTTGATGTTTATAGGTGGTTCACCGATAGGAACTGCCGGAGGTGTTAAGACTGTAACACTTTGCTTGGTTATTATGAATGCGCAATCGTATATAAGATGTCGGAATGAAATTGTTGTATTTAACAGACGTGTCTCAGAGGAATTAATGCGTAAGGCAGCAGCTATCGTTACAGTCAGCTTTATGACGGTTTTTGTGTTTACGATATTGTTAATGGCTACTAATCCAATTTCTCTAGAGGATGCAATATATGAAGTTGTAAGTGCGTCGGCAACGGTTGGGCTTTCAAGAGCTCTTACCCCTAATTTGAATGAGGTGGGACGATTGATAATTATTACAGCGATGTATCTTGGAAGAATTGGTCCGATATCAATGGCTATATTCTTTTCAAAAAATACATCTAATATGAATAAGATTCATTACACTGATGGTGATTTCTACGTAGGTTAAGGAGGATAAAATGAAACGATCAATTGCAGTATTAGGTCTTGGAAAATACGGAAAAAGTGTGGCAGAGTGTTTATATGACATGGGAGCTGAGGTTTTGGTTGCTGACTGTAATGAGGAGCTTATAAGAGAATTTGCCAATAAATCTACAGTAGCGGTATGCGCAGATTTATCCAATGAAGATGAGGTTATGGCATTGGACCTTAAAAATATGGATATAGTAATAACTGCTATGGGAGGAAATTTATCCGCAAGTATTATGGCTGTTGCAGTTGCAAAAGAACAGGGGGTTCCGCTTGTTGTTGCTAAGACATCTTCGAACAGAATGTCGTCAATTATCAAAAAGGTAGGAGCGGATAAGATATTGGACCCTGAGGATGAGGGAGGAGTGCGTTCAGCACATATACTTACTTCTAGATTGCTGGATTATATGGAACTTGATGACAATTTCTGTATAGCTGAGGTCAAAGCAAGAAGCAGCTGGCTCGGCAAGAATCTTATAGAGTTAAATCTGCGCAAAACCTATAATATGAACGTTGTTGCAATGAAGGAAAGAGGCGGTCTGTGGTCATTTGCCGATCCGAATATTAAGGTAAGGGAGGAGAATATTTTCCTTGTGGCGATGGAAAAAAAGGACTTAAGAAAATGGCAATAAACAGTTTTTTATAAAGTACTGTTAATTATTCTTTTCATTTTTACGATATATAAAGTGAGAAGGAATCATATAGCATGGATGCGAAAATGATCTCTTATCAGAAAACTATAATAAAAACAGATAAGGATTTAAAGCTTCATGGGAAAGAAGGGAGTTGATTACCATGACAGAATATAGAATAATCCCGGTTGAATTAGGAAAAGACTTGCTTTACAGAGAAAAGAAAAAGGAAGCTGAATACAAGAGTTCTAAGACAAAAAAGAAAGTAAAAACAGCACTGGATCCCTATGCAGCAATGTTTGCGGGAGTTGGAGAACTTAAGTATGAGACAGATGAAAACGGACAAAAGCATATAAGCTTTAATGCTTGATTATAAATGATCGACATGAGGTTCCCCGTATTAACGATTAGGTTAGTACGGGGGATTTTATTTTTCTTCTAATCTCTTCTGAAAAGATCTCTGGTATAGACTTTATTCGCTACATCATTAAGACATTCATCATAGCGGTTTGCAATAATTGCATTGCTGTCGTTTTTAAATATTGTAAGGTCATTAACAACTTCACTTCCAAAGAAGGTTGATCCGTTTTCAAGTGTAGGTTCATAAATAATAACAGTGGCACCTTTTGCCTTTATTCTTTTCATGACTCCCTGGATAGAAGATTGACGGAAGTTATCGGAGTTAGACTTCATGGTAAGACGATATACGCCAATAACACATTTTTTCTCCTGTGATTTATCATAATCGCTTCGGTTATAATAGTCATAATATCCTGCCATGTTAAGAACCTGATCTGCGATGAAATCTTTTCGGGTACGGTTACTTTCGACAATGGCGCTCATCATGTTCTGAGGAACATTTTCATAGTTGGCAAGTAACTGCTTGGTATCCTTTGGCAGGCAGTATCCTCCATATCCGAAGGACGGATTGTTGTAGTGGGTTCCGATACGCGGGTCAAGACATACACCGTTTATTATATCCTTTGTGTTGAGTCCTTTCATCTCCGCATAGGTATCTAACTCATTAAAATAAGACACCCTGAGTGCAAGGTAAGTGTTTGAGAACAGTTTGACTGCCTCGGCTTCAGTTGAACCCATGTACAATATATCGATATCTTCTTTGATAGCGCCCTGTTCCAGTAAAGAAGCAAAAGTGTGGGCGGCTTTATCAACCTTTTTATTAGAGTTATCGGTAGAGACTATTATTCTTGAAGGATACAGATTATCATAGAGCGCCTTAGACTCACGTAAAAATTCCGGACTGAACAGTATATTATCGGTATTATATTTCTTTTTTACAGATTCAGTATATCCTACAGGTATAGTACTTTTGATAACCATTATGGCATTGGGATTTTCTTTTAGTACAAGCTCGATAACATTTTCAACCGCTGATGTGTCAAAATAGTTCTTCCCACTATCGTAATTGGTAGGAGCGGCTATTACAACAAAATCAGCATTTTTGTACGCAGCTTCGGCATCTAAAGTAGCCGTCAGATCTAGGTTTTTCTCTGCTAAATATCTGGTTATATAATCGTCCTGTATAGGTGATTTTTTGTTGTTGATTAAATCTACTTTCTCCGGAATTATGTCAACTGCTGTGACGTGGTTATGCTGTGAAAGTAAAATTGCAAGTGAAAGTCCGACATAACCTGTTCCGGCTATAGCGATATTTAAGGATTCTAAGTTTGTTTTAGATATATTTTGCATTTGATTATATCTCCTTTTTGATAAAAAACATTATATCTGATTAGATAAAGTGTTGGCAAGGTATTTTTTGATATCAATAGCGATGGCGTATTTGAGAAGTTCATGGTATATTATACATGGACGTATATATAGCATGAACGAGTGCTTTTTGGCGCCATGGATGGCACAATTACGAAGTTCATGATATAATGAAAATATTTATCGAAGCTAATATTAATGGGAGAGTGTTATATGTCAAAAATAATTATGATTTCTGTTGGATGTCTATGGCTAATATTAGGATTGATTTTTTTGATCGTAGCCAAATTTCCGATGATGGGAATATTGTTTTTTGTTTCAGGAATATTATTTATTGTTTCAGGAGTGTTGTCTAAAGCAAAGAAGGTGTGAGTATGCATATCGTTGAAGAGGATTTATATAAGGTCTCATGTCGTATTGACAGAATAGATTTAAGACAGCATGGAATCACTTTGGATGATCTTATGAACAGGTCGCCACTTGGACAAATGTTTCTTAAGAAAGCTGCTGAACTTGCCAAGGAAAGCACAGGATATGACTGGCCGGGATGTGCTTTTTCAATGCAGATGGATATATATAACAATGAGGTGGTAGTTATATTTTCAGAGAGAATAGATGACTATCTGTATAATCTTCGTACCGCGGTTGCGGCACTTGATAAGGAACAGGCAGACAATATGATGAAAATGATAGCATTTATCTCTATGGCGGAAGAGGATGAGGCAAGGGATATGATTCGTAGATTTGAGACAAATGTTAAGGAGGCGTAAACTTTCGATTATGGATAAAAAGATTAAGAATATTATATTTGATGTAGGTATGGTGCTGGTTGACTTTTGCTGGGACAGATACTGTCGTGAACTGGGACTTTCTGAGGATGTGATTTCAGCTTTTGATGCAAATATGATTCAGTCAAAATACTGGGGCAGACTTGACGAGGGAACAATGTCGGAAGAAGAGGCAATTGAAAGATTTAAGGAAGCAATGCCCGAGCTTTCTTCTGAGATTGACAGGTTCTGGGCAGAGCCGGAAAGATTCGTAGAGGAATTTTCATATGCAACACCCTTAATTAAAGAACTTCAATCAAAGGGATATCATGTATACCTGTTGTCTAATTATCCGCTTCATTTATATGAGATTCACTGGCCTAAATTCAAATTCTTTTCGATTATTGATGGATATGTGGTTTCAGCAGTTGAGAAATTATGTAAACCTAATCCTGCGATATATAAATTGTTGTGCGAGAGATATGATCTGAAACCGGAGGAGTGCCTTTTTATTGATGACAGACAGATAAATGTAGATGCAGCTGCGGGAACAGGTATGTCGGGACTGCTCTTTGAAGGAGTAGACAGTGTAAAAAGAATTATCCCATAAATTTGTGTTTGTACGCGAAACTCTTTTAGGTTTTGTACGCATAGCAGTTTGTCTGATTTAGTTTTTATAAATGCGTGCGCTTGGATAAAAAGTTTTATTTCT
>CADBCZ010000017.1 GCA_902793335.1 uncultured Lachnospiraceae bacterium | reverse complement strand
TTAGAAACTCTTATCCATGGACAATCAAGACATAAAAATATACCATAATATATCGTAATACGGCGTTCGTAAAAGAAAATAAAACATCCCTACAAACCCCAATTTATAAAATAATGAAGGAGAAAATATTATGCCACCAATTACCAATGACTGGGCCGATGCCCTAAAGCCTGAATATAAAAAACCATATTATAGGGATTTATATAATAAGATAAATGAAGAATATGCAAATGGAAGAACAATCTACCCACCTGCTGATGAAATTTTTAATGCATTTCATTTGACTCCCCTTTCTGAGGTTAAGTGTGTTATAATCGGTCAGGACCCGTACCATGGCGAAGGTCAGGCACATGGACTGTGCTTTTCTGTAAGACCTCAGGTGGATATTCCGCCATCACTAGTCAACATTTATAAGGAGCTTAATGACGATTTGGGATGTTATGTTCCTAACAACGGTTATCTGGTAAAATGGGCAAAACAGGGAGTACTGCTTCTCAACAGTGTGTTGACGGTAAGGGCTCATCAGGCATTTTCACATCAGGGGCTTGGCTGGGAACAGTTTACCGATGCTGTAATCAATATTTTAAATGAGCAGGACAGACCTATAGTATTTTTGTTGTGGGGAAAGCCTGCACAGCAAAAAGCTGCGAAGCTTAATAATTCGAATCACTTAATCTTAAAAGCACCACATCCAAGTCCTTTATCTGCGTACAGGGGATTTTTTGGATGTAAACATTTCAGCATGGCGAATGAATTTTTGCAGGAGCATGGGTTAGAGCCTATAGACTGGCAGATTGAGAATGTATAAAATAAAAAGTAGTATAGATGAAACGAGGAAAGAAATGTGGAGATATATATAGTAAGACATGGACAAACTGTCTGGAATGCATGCAAACGTCTTCAGGGAAGAACAGATATTGAACTAAATGAAAAAGGCAGAGAATTGGCAGGGGAGACTGGTAGAAACCTGGAGGATACGCATTTTGATATTATTTACAGCTCTCCGCTTATAAGAGCTTATGAGACGGCATGTCTTATCAGGGGACATAGAAACATACCTATCATCCGGGATGACAGATTAATGGAATTATGTTTTGGAATATATGAGGGACGCGATTTTTCTAAGTTATTGGAAGATGAAAATGACCCCTTTCATTATTTTTTTGAGTCGCCGGAGAAATATGTTGCGCCGGAAGAGGGAGAGACATTCAAACATTTATGCGAGAGGGCAAAGAACTTTATGCAGGAGGTTATTGAGCCATTGGCTACTGCTGACAGTATTGGCGGAAAACCTGCCCCGGAACGTGTGATGATAGTTGCACATGGTGCCATGAATAAGGCTATAATGTGCTATGTTAAACAGCATGGAATCGATCAATTCTGGTCCGGAGGACTGCAGAAGAACTGCAATGTTATCGTTGTAAATCTTGATAAAAAAGACTATACTGTAATAGATGAAACTCGGTTGTTTTATAAAGAAAGAGGGAAGTAATAATGGGGTTGTTAGATGCGGAAGTGATTGAGGACCTGTTGCACAGTTCAAGCATTTCTAAAGGAATTGAACGAACGATGGAGAGACTTATCAATGAACTTAATCTGGACAGTATGTATATTGTTCGCTTTGAGGGTGATCTGCAGCAGCCGGAGGTTATTTTTGATTGGGATAATGGTGAAATCAAGCGTACAATAGACTTTGAAAAATATATTAATATGATGGATGAAGAGTATCATTTCGAGGATGATGACATGTATTTTGCGAAGAAGACAATGATACTTCATCAGGCTGAAAAAGTAATCTATAAAAAATTTGGATATAAAACGGTAGTTGAATATCAGATGACCAATCATGGTAATATTATAGGCTATATAGTTATGGGATGGAATAAGGCTACCAGCCTGTCCGATGATGAACTCAAAGAATTGCATGTCATTCTCAAACTGATTAATGATGTTTTTTTGCGTCATCTCAATAAAGAGATAGTCGGACAGAGTGATTATCATTTATTTAAGGCGGCAAATGATCTTACACAAACCATAGTGTATCTGGTGGACGATGAATACAGATTACAGTTTATCAACAGTTATGGAAAAGAACAGTATCCCAAAATCAGGAATGGTGAGTATTGTTATAAGGCATTTAAAGGGAATAATTCGCCGTGTGAGGACTGCGTTCTAAATAAGATTCCTCAGGACGGAAAATACGTTGAGCATTTATATATGCCATATATGGAACAGTCTTTTTTGGTAAGTGCTTGTAGAGTCAAGATGATGGATAATCATAATGGCTACATGATGACATTTCAGATTCAGGAAAATATGCAGTCTGTCAACAAAAGAACTGCAACCGGAAAAAAATTTGTTTTTGCAATGCATAGTTTGTACAAAGATATCATTGCAGTTGAGATAAGAAAGGATATTTTCTATAATCTTTTTTCCAGAGAGATTGATAATAAATATTCATACAGTATGGATTTTGTGCTCAAATGGTTGTCTAAAGTTCATTTAGATGATAAGCAGAAGTTTTTGGAATATTTTGATATCAGTTTTTTACAAAACGCGTATGCCAGTGGTGAAGTGAAAAAAGAAGTAGATTTCCGTTACCGCACACATGAAGGCACATATCATATAATGAATGGACAGATATTGTTTGACAACAGTAGCAATAAAGATGTTACGGTGTTCATTCTGTTCCAGGATGTAGAGCAGGTAAGAAGCAAGCAGATAGAAGAGAGCAGGCAGATGTGGGAGTCGTTGATGGCGGCCAAATCTTCTGCGGAGCTCAAGGGTCAGGTGCTTGCCAATATTTCTCACGAAATACGTAATCCTATAAGCGGAATTATGAGTATGTCAAGTGTCGCAAGACAGGTTTATCAAAATGAAGACAGGTTGTTAGAGTGTCTGTCGAATATAGATAAATATGCCGAACATATGATGCAGGTAATGGAATCGTTATTGGAGACAGTAAAGGTTGACAATGATGCAATTGTAATTTCAAGAGCACCATTTAGACTAAAGAATTTCCTTAATAAAATTGATATTGCGGTTCGCGAGCGCATAGAGAAAAAAAGTGTTAATTTCAAGGTCAAGTGTACCTGTCAGTATGATCAATTGCTGGGCGATCCTATAAGACTTCAGCAGGCGATAGTTACACTGATCAATAATGCAATTATATATACTCCGATTTCGGGAGAAATTAAGCTGACAGCAAAACAGGTTGCCGTTGACAAAAAAAAGGTATACATAAGATTTATGCTTGATGATACCGGTAACAGTTTATCGGATATGATCAAGGAGAGTATTTTTGGAATTAACGATAGTAACGATTGTCAGTCTGTTGATGCCGAGCATTTTGATCTTTCACTTGCCGCAAGGATCATCCAGCTTATGGGTGGACAGATAGGTGTTAGTGTAGATTCTTTGGGTACACATTTATCATTTAATATTCCATTTGAAATGCAGGAAGAAGATGACAAGCCTATAAACAAGAAGAAAAATAAATCTCCTGCTGCAGGTGACTTTACGGGAAGTAAGTTGCTGCTTGCTGAGGATAGCGAAATGTCCAGAGATGCAATAAAAGCAGTTTTGGAGGTTGTTGGTTTTGAGGTTGATACTGTGGAAAATGGCAGAAAGGCCGTAATCCAGTTTGTTTCTAAGCCGGCATTTAATTATGACGCTGTTTTAATGGATGTTCACATGCCTTATATGGATGGACGTGAGGCTGCAAAATGTATCCGTATTTCAGGTAAGGAGGATGGTGAGGTAATACCAATAATCGGACTTATGGAAGATACCACTGATAAGGATATTGAAGAATCACTCAAGGCGGGAATGCAGGCTCATCTCAATAAGCCTGTTGACGTCGAGAAACTGTACAAAGTATTAAATAAGCTTATTTCAACCGATAAATGACGTTGTATTGCAGTTGATAAGTTGTACTGGACAAATGACGGGATTTTGTTGTAAAATACTTCGGAATAATTATTAAGGAGAGATAATATGAGTTATCGTTTAGTAAGTGATGCAACTCTGGATTTACCGGTTGATCTTATAGATAAGTATAATATGTATATAATTCCAATGACCATAGTATTGGATGGCAAAGAGTATGATTATGAACCGACGGAAAACAATCTTACTATCGCCGATTTTTATAAGGCATTAAGAGAAGGAAAGCAGTCAAGCACATCACAGATTAATCCAAGCCTTTATATTGATCATTTTACCCCTATACTTGAGAAGGGTGAAGATATTATTTATATTGGTCTTACATCAGGTCTTTCAGGTACATTTCAGTCGGCAAATATAGCAAAAAATATGCTTTTAGATGATTATCCAGACAGAAAGATTATGATAGTTGAATCATTTTGTGCGTCAGCGGGACTTGGTTATTGCATGAATCTTGTTGGACAGAAGATGCAGGAGGGATATACAATTGATGAGCTATATGACTGGGCTGTAGCAATTCAGCGGAAGATAGTGCATTGGTTTACTGTTGATGACCTGTTTTACCTGCAAAGGGGAGGACGTCTTTCAATTGCTGAGGCGATGGTTGGAAGCGCTTTGAAGATCAAACCTATATTAAGTGTTGATGAACAGGGCAAATTATATGCTGCTGCTAAAGTTCGCGGTAATAAGAAGAGCGAAGAATATATGATTAATAAGATAAATGAGGAACTTTCGGAAAAAGATCACACTGTTTTTATAGCACATGGTGACTGCGAGGACAGAGCGTTAGCTCTTAAGGAAAAGATAGAGGCTCAGACAAATGCAGAGAATATTCGTATAACAAAGATAGGTCCGGTGATTGGAACACATACGGGTCCGGGTATGCTTGCAGTACTTTATGTTAAGGATTGATTGCAAACTTTTTCTAATTGAAAATAATTATTCATTATATGCCGAAGCTGTAACAATTATGACAGCTTCGGCATATTTTGTATTATACAAATAAAAGTTAGGAGAATACTTGTGGAAACAAATAGCGATGTTAATCCTTTTGATGAAGAAGTCCGGGCTGAAGCAAATGAAAAGCTTACAGCAGACAGTTGCATGAAATGTGAGCAACAGTGTAATGACTGTATGAGACCGGGCGGTTTGTGCGATAACAGACCTTGTGGTTTTGGACCCAATTACAGACCGGGAATGAATCCCGGAATGAGACCGAATATGAGACCGAATATGAGACCTGGATTCAGACCTAATAAAAAGCCTGTAGGCCCTTGCGGTGCAAGACCATGTGGAGGAAGACCCGGTATGAGACCCGATGGGAGACTTCCGGAAGGGTGGAGACCGTCTGACGGTATGAGATCAAACAGTTTGGGAAGTGATAGCGAACTTCATTCCGAGTGGAATTGCAAAAACCGTATGATACAGGATGCGCAGGGGAGAAGTATGATAATAGGCTGTGAGGGTCAGACTATGTCAGGATGTCACATGAATGATCCCATGGATAGACTTGGAGATGCATTTCCACCTGTTATGGCATTTGTGCCATGGCAACAGTGGGGAGACCTGTATGAACCTGAATGTGGACTTAAGCAGGGAACGATATTTAAAGACTTAAATTATATATTCTGTGGAACGAGGTGCTGATATGGAAAACATGTGCAGGGAAGATCTGATGAAACTGATACAGAGCACAAATTTTATTGTCATAGAGCTTGCTATGTATCTTGATACACATCCGGAATGTCCTTGTGGGCTGTCGGCTTATGAGGATTATAGCAGTATGTTACAGCAGGCAGTTGCTATATATGAAAGAAAATTTGAACCGTTAACTATATATAATGTTGAAAACAATGGAAGCTGGGACTATGTGCAGTCACCATGGCCATGGCAGAAAGGATGTGACTGTTAATGTGGACTTATATTAAAATGTTGGAATTTCCGGTTAATATCAAGACAACTAACGCGACTTTGGCTACTGCAATCATGAGTCAGCTTGGTGGTCCTAATGGTGAAAAAGGTGCTGCAACCAGGTATCTTTCGCAGAGATATGCCATGCCGGATAAGAGGATAGCAGGGGTTTTGACTGATATAGGTACAGAGGAACTGGGACATGAAGAGATGGTGTCTACAATAATTACTCAACTCACCAAAAATTTATCTATGGATGAAATTGAAAAATCAGGTTTTTATCAGTACTATGTAGACCATACTACGGGAATTTATCCTCAGGCGGCAGCGGGAGTGCCTTTTAATGCTGCAACAATACAGTCGACAGGTGATCCGATTGCGGATTTACATGAAGATCTGGCAGCAGAACAAAAAGCTCGTTTAACCTATGATAATATATTGCGTATGTGCAAGGATGATCCTGATGTGTATGAGGCTATCAAGTTTTTAAGAGCAAGAGAAATGGTCCATTATCAGAGATTTGGCGAGAGTCTCAGAATGATGCAGGATAATCTTGATTCGAAGAATTTTTATGCATTTAATCCTGCTTTTGATAAGGGTGAAACCTGCTTGTGATTCAAGAATCTTTCAGTCGTTCTTGAATCAACTGATATGTTTTGGTAAATTTTTTTTATAAAATATAAGGTATAGCCATCCTGATATATTTATAGAGTCGGGATGGCTGTTACTTATGTCTGGAATCTATGTAGGCACTTGAAGTTTTTTACATATTTTGATATACTTTAACACATCACATTGTGAAAAGTTGTTGTGGACGAATTTATATAAATTATTAATTATAAAGACGATTGGGGAGGAATAGCGTATATGGGTAATAACGGATTGATGATGCAATATTTCGAGTGGTATTTGCCGGAGGATCACAGTCTCTGGAAACAGACTATGGAAGAAGCTTCGAAGCTTAAAACACTTGGAGTAACTGCTCTCTGGATGCCTCCTGCCTATAAGGGAGCCGGCGGAGATAAGGATGTTGGATATGGCGTTTACGATCTTTACGATCTGGGTGAGTTCAAACAGAAAGGAAGTATCCCTACAAAGTACGGAACAAAGAAGGAATACATAGATATGATACGTTCTGTACAGAAAAAGGGATTGAACATATACGCAGATGTAGTTTTAAATCACAAAATGGGCGCTGATGAGACAGAGCTTATTCAGGCTGAGGAATTTAATGAAAATAGTCGAAATCAGATGGTTGGTGATGAGAAGACGATACTTGGCTGGACTAAGTTTACATTCCCCGGAAGAAAGGGGAAATATTCTGATTTTACATGGAATTGGTCTCATTTTGATGGGATAGATTGGGATCAGGACAAGACAAAGAATGCAATATATCGCTTTATGGGAAAGACATGGGAAGACTGTGTTGATGATGAGAAAGGTAACTATGATTATCTGATGGGTGCAGATATTGATTTCGAGAATCCTGAGGTGAGAGACGAGTTATATCGCTGGGGAAAATGGTATCTCCAGATGACAGGCGTTAATGGATTAAGACTTGATGCGGTCAAGCATATAGGATTTTATTTTTACAGAGACTGGTTGCCTGTGATGCGTGAAACTGTTGGAAAAGACCTGTTTGCGGTAGGTGAGTACTGGCATTGGGATGTTAATCATTTAGACAGATACCTTGAAAATGTCAATTATGAGATGTCACTTTTTGATGTACCGTTACATCTTCATTTTCATGATGCATCTAAGGCTCATGGTGATTATAATATGGCAACTATATTGAATGATACTTTGGTATCAAGACATCCTATGCATGCGGTTACATTTGTAGATAACCACGATACTCAACCCGGTCAGGCACTTGAATCCTTTGTTGAGGATTGGTTTAAGGCACATGCGTATGCCCTTATATTGTTAAGACAGGATGGTTATCCTTGTGTATTCTATGGTGATTACTACGGAATTTCGCATGATAAGATAAGTGCCAAGAAGACAATGCTCAATAAGATGATGAAGATTAGAAAGCGCCTTGCTTATGGTAATCAGCATGATTATTTTGATGATTACAACGTTATCGGATGGACACGAGAGGGAGATGATGAACATAAAGATTCAGGTCTTGCAGTTATCATGTCTGATAGTACCGGTGGAAGCAAGCATATGTATGTAGGACATAAGTTCGCAGGAAAATTCTTCAAGGATGCACTGGGAAATGCAAAGTACAACATCAAAATAGGTGATGACGGCTGCGGTGACTTCTATGTGAACAGGGAGACGGTATCTATCTGGATTTGTGAAGATGTAAAGTTATAATGGGTGTAGAATTTGATTCTGCTACCCATGTCATAGTATTATATGATTATATGGAGAATGACTTATTATGGGAAAAGATATAAGAACCAAAGCGGTAAAAGGAATGTTTGAGGCAATATTGACATTGGAAAATGAAGAAGAGTGTTTTGCATTTTTTGAGGATGTATGTACAGTTAACGAGTTGCTGACGCTTGCACAGCGGTTTGAGGTTGCTAAAATGCTTACAGAAGGACATACATATCTTGAGGTTGCGGAGGAGACAGGAGCCTCAACGGCAACTATTTCACGAGTAAACAGATCGCTTAACTACGGAGGTGGAGAAGGATATCAGATTGTTTTTGATCGCATGAAGAAATCCTGAATTTGAAAGAACGCAATAAGAAAGGACAGGTTTTATCCCTGTCCTTTTGTTATTCGTTTGGTTTTGCCTGTTTATCGGGCTTTTTTTTCTTTGTTTTTGTCTCTTTGGAAGCACTGTTATCTGAGCTTTCGGTGGTTACGGAATCTAACAGATGTTCTATTAGCTGTTTTTTCGCATATATATCATAGCTTAACATCGAGACAAGAGCAAAAGCTTTGAGATATTCGGAAGCTTCCTTAAATTCGCTATCTGCAATATCGCAAATTTCGTCTATGTTTTCTTTAAGTTTGGCTGTATATTTTTTTTCGAGAGTATATATTTCTGCATATATATCAGACATGGAAAGTGAAGATTTGTCTGTGCTGTCATCTCTAAAATCGTTAAAATAGCGGTTTGTCATAGGGCTTAGAAGAGTTTTGATATCACTGATTGATAAGAAATTCTTCATGTAATAAATATATATAAGTAAAATAATGTGATCTTTGGAATATTTCTTTTTGTTTGATGGTGGAAGCAGGTCATTTTTTGAATAGTTATTAATCATTGTTTTGGTAAGAATCTTATCATCGGGATGCCTCTTCGTTCTTGCCAATTCTTTATCCATAAATGTTGTGACCTGATCCATATATAATTCTATAGACGGAATATCTTCAGGGTTAATGACATCTGTTTCTATCCATTGATTTATATTTTCTAGTATTTCTTTAAAGGTGAATTTGTCAAAATCCAATAGTTTCACTTCCTTTTGCAGAATATTATAGATGTGTAAAATCGGTATGCACGTTACATTATATAGTTATTAAAACCATATTGCAAGCGATATTTGACTTGCTATTATAGTCCAAATCATTTATACTGTGAGACAGTGATTAGAACAAATGTACGATTTAAGGAGAGAGCATATGAATGGATTAAATGATAGACAGTCAGAAGCAGTAATGCAGACTGATGGACCGGTTTTATTACTGGCAGGTGCGGGTAGTGGAAAGACTCGTGTTCTGACGCATAGAATAGCTTATCTTATTGGAGAAAAATGCGTAGATCCCTATAATATATTGGCTATAACCTTCACTAACAAAGCAGCCGGAGAGATGCGTGAAAGAGTGGATTCAATTGCCGGACGCGGTGCGGGATGGGTTTGGGTTTCTACCTTCCATGCGCTCTGTGTACGTATATTAAGAAGATATATTGACAGATTGGGTTTTGATAGCAGCTTTACAATATATGACAGTGATGACCAGAAAGCAGCAGTAAAAGCGTGTATTAAGAAACTTAACATAGATTCTAAGCAATATCCGGAAAAGATGGTTATTCGCGAGATTTCTAAGGCAAAAGAACAGTTTGTTGCCCCTTATGAATATGACAGGGAGGCAAGCGGCAATTACCGGAAAATGCAGATTGCCAGGATATATACAGAGTATCAGAAAAGGTTAAAACAGTGTAATGCACTGGATTTTGATGATCTTCTGTATAAAACTGTAGAGCTTTTTCAATTTCATCCTGATATTTTAGACAGCTATCAGGAAAGATTCAAATATATAATGATAGATGAGTACCAGGATACCAACCATATACAGTTTCTGTTTGTAAAATTACTGGCATCAAAGTACAGAAATCTTTGTGTTGTGGGTGATGATGATCAGTCTATTTATAAATTCAGGGGAGCGAACATTTATAATATACTCAATTTTGAGAAAGAATATCCTGAGGCTAAAGTGATAAAACTTGAGCAGAATTATCGTTCTACAGGTAATATTTTAAAGGCTGCAAACGGTGTTATATCCAATAATGAGGGAAGAAAGGATAAGGCTCTCTGGACAGAGAAAGATGATGGGGAAAAGGTTACATTTAACCTGTTTGATACAGAATATCAGGAGGCTGACGGAGTTGTTTCGGAAATAATGAAACTGCATTCGGAGGGGAGACCTTATCACCATTTTGCAATACTTTACCGCACTAACGCGCAGTCGAGAATTTTTGAGGAAAAGCTCATGCTTAGGAATATTCCTTACAAGATTATCGGCGGTCAGAATTTTTATGGAAGAAAAGAAATTAAGGACATTATCAGCTATTTGAAGGTGATAGATAACGGACAGGATGAGATTGCTGTAAGAAGGATAATAAATGTGCCTAAAAGAGGCATAGGAGACACAAGTGTATCAAAGGTTATGGCATATGCGGATACCTATGACATGAGCCTTATTGATGCTTTATTTAGCGTGTCTGATATTCCGGGACTTTCAAGGGTTGCGGCGAAAATAGATTCATTTACTTCTCTTATTACTGAATTTAGGGACTATCTGGGTGACGGGGCGAGTCTGGGCGATTTATATGAGTATATTCTTGAGCAAACAGGGTATATGTCAGAACTTGTTGCAGAAAATACGGATGAGGCTTCTGTGAGAATTGAAAACTTAAACGAGCTTAAAAACAAGATTATAACCTATGAATCTGAGACGGAGGAACCAAGCTTGTCAGGACTTCTGGAAGAGATAGCACTGGTGGCAGAGGTTGACAGCCTGTCGGAAAATGAGGATGTAGTTCTTTTGATGACTTTGCACAGTGCAAAAGGACTGGAATTTCCTTGTGTATTTCTTGGTGGAATGGAGGATAGACTTTTCCCAAGCGGCATGGCTCTTAATTCTGATGATGAGGATGCAGTGTCTGAGGAGAGACGTTTGTGTTATGTGGGGATAACCAGAGCGAGAGAGAAACTATATCTTACGGCATCAAGACAAAGGATGTTAAACGGTAGCACTAATTACAATCCAATATCGAGATTTGTTAAAGAGATACCGGGTGATGTTATCAGCATGAATGGAAATGGGACTTACGCTATTAAGAAACAGTCGGAGAAGATTGAAAAGCCTAATTATAACAAAACATTTGCAAAAACGCCTATGTTTGGCAGGGAATTTAAAGTGGCCGGAGGAGAAATTGACTACAGTGCTGGGGACAGGGTTTCACACATTAAATTTGGCGAGGGTACAGTTCTGGATATCAGTAAAGGTTCGAAGGATTACGAGGTCAAAGTCCTTTTTGACAGGAAAGAATATGGTGTTAAATGTATGTTTGCCTCATTTGCAAAACTTAAGAAAATTAATTGAAATAAAATTACAAATTTTACATAATTTTTATAGTAAATGCTATAAAAATGTGTTATACTAATTGCTATGAATTGGATTTTAAATTCATTGTTAAGAAAGGGAGGTATTTATAATGAAAAATTTTGATGATTTAATTAATGCAGCAAAGATTCAGGAACTTATCAAGCGTGAGGATCCTAAAGAGAAGGCAACAAGAAGCATTGTATGGGTACTTGCTATTATTGGTGCTATAACAGCTATAGCAGGTATTGCTTATGCAGTATATCGTTATCTTACACCTGATTATCTTGATGATTTTGATGATGATTTTGATGACGATTTTGATGATGATTTTTTTGATGATGATGAAGATGTTAAGCCGGCAGCAAAGCCTGCAAAAGCTTCAGAGGCATAATATCAAAATTACAAAAGTAAACAGATTAGGGACCACTTGGGAGTCTGTAGATTTCTGACTGGTCCCACTTTTATTGTTATAAGAATTAATTACTGATAGTTGGGAGATGCATTTATGCTGTCAATTGTTTTGCCGACATATAATGAAGAAGATAATATAGAATGTGCATATGAGGCTATACGAGATGTGCTTGTACCTGAGGGTATAGAGTTTGAACTGGTTTATGTAGACGATGGTTCAAAGGATAAGAGTTGCGAAATAATACGTGATTTATCAGAAAAGGTGAAGGATGCCAAGATTCTCGGAGTTTCTTTTTCAAGAAATTTTGGAAAGGAGGCTGCTATCCTGGCAGGTCTTTCTAACGCGACGGGTGAAGTGTGTGCTGTAATGGATTGTGACTTGCAGCATCCGGCTTCAACATTAGTGGAAATGTATCGGTTATGGGAACAGGGGTTTGAGGTTATAGAGGGTGTAAAACATTCAAGAGGAAAAGAAAATCCGTTATACAGAGGATTTGCTAATTTGTTTTACAAGCTTATAAGTCATGCGGCAGGTGTTGATATGGCAAGAGCATCAGATTATAAGATGCTCGACAGAAAAGTAGTCGATGAATATGTTAAACTTCCTGAGAGAAATATATTTTTTAGAGCGTTATCTTCATGGATGGGATATAAGAGCATAACTGTAGAGTTTGACGTGAAAAACAGGGCAAGAGGCTCTTCTAAATGGTCATTGAATGCACTTATTAATTATGCAGTGGGTAGTATTTCATCTTTTAGTACGGCTCCGATGCAGTTGATAACTCTTTCAGGAGTATTTTTCTTTGTATTTTCTTTAGTACTTGGAATTCAGTCATTGATAAGATGGTTTTCGGGAAATGCTTTAGAAGGTTTTACTACGGTCATACTTCTCATTCTTATAATAGGCAGTCTGATTATGGTAAGCCTTGGAATAATCGGCTTTTATCTGGCCAGAATATACGAGGAAATAAAGCATCGTCCGAGGTATATTGTTGACGAAATTATAAGGGATAAAAAAGAAAAATAAAAAAAATTAAAAAAATTTTAAATTTATGGTTGACAAGTCGATAACATTTTGATATAGTATGTCTTGCGTCAGCGATGACACCGTGAAAAGCGGGGTGTGGCTCAGCTTGGCTAGAGCGCTTGATTTGGGATCAAGAGGTCGCAGGTTCGAATCCTGTCACCCCGATCTATCATCATCACACAGCAATTTCACAAGCAATATGTGCGGGTGTAGTTCAATGGTAGAACACTAGCCTTCCAAGCTAGATACGTGGGTTCGATTCCCATCACCCGCTTTTGTTACGCACTAAAGCGTAACGTGTGTTCGTAGCTCAGCTGGATAGAGCAACGGCCTTCTAAGCCGTGGGTCGGGGGTTCGAATCCCTTCGAGCACGCTACATGGTGGGTATGGCGCAGTTGGTTAGCGCGCCAGATTGTGGCTCTGGAGGCCAAGGGTTCGAATCCCTTTACCCACCTTTGCAATAATGATGGGTAATATAACCAATCATGAATGCAGTGAGTACTGGGGTATCGCCAAGCGGTAAGGCACAGGACTTTGACTCCTGCATTCGCCAGTTCGAATCTGGCTACCCCAGCTTGATTTCAACTAATTTGTTAATAAGGTATCAGTTTTTATTTCTGTAACCTTTTATATAATATGGAGCACTAGCTCAGTCGGTAGAGCACCTGACTTTTAATCAGGTTGTCGGGGGTTCGAATCCCCCGTGCTTCACTAGAGAGAAGCTTTAAAGGCTTCTTTTTGATTTTATAAGCGGATGTGGCGGAACTGGCAGACGCGCTAGACTTAGGATCTAGTACTTCGGTGTGCAGGTTCGATTCCTGTCATCCGCATGAGATGAAAGAAAAAGCAGATGTGAGAGCATCTGCTTTTTTTCTTTCATGGCACGCAGATGCGTGCCTCGAACCTGTGGTTCTGTCTCGCGGCATGAGGGATGCCGCTCGGTCGGCGCAGAGCATGCGTCCACCGGACGCATTGCGCCCTGTCATCCGCAAATGGTGAGGCATGAAGTTTGATGCGGCGGAGAATCGAACCTGAGGTTCGTTCTCCGTGGTGTGTGAACACCACGTCGGTCGGTTCGACGGGAAAAAGGTCCGCCGGACCTTTTTCTATTTCCGTCTCACCCTGTCATCCACGTTATCTGAACGCGTGCCTCGAACCAGAGGTTTTGTCTCGCGGCGTGAGGGATGCCGCTTGGTCGGCACAGGTGAAAAAAACGAAATTTTAATGGTTGACAAAAGTGGTCGAATGCGTTAGACTAAAATAGTCGAATACATTCGACCAATATTATGCGCATATATTTAAAGAGGTAGATTTTATGGAAACACCTAAGGTTTTTGAAAGTGAATATAGGTTTTGTCAGATATTATGGGATCATGAACCTATCAAGAGTACGGAATTGTCGAAGCTTTGTGAAGCAGAGCTTGGATGGAAGAAGGCTACAACATACACCGTAATTAAGAGACTTAGCGAGAGAGGTGTGATAAAAAGCGAAAATGCGGTTATAACGTCTCTTGTAACAAAGGAGCAGGTTCAGGAGTCACAAATTGATGAGGTGGTAGAAAGAACATTTAATGGCAGTATACCTCAATTTATTGCTGCATTTACAAGGAACAGGAAACTCTCGAAAAATGAGATTGATGAAATCCAGAAGATGATTGATGAGTGCAAAGATAATTAGTTACCAGACCAAAGGAGAGTTGTGTAATGAGAGAGGTATTTACTGAAATAATTAATATGAGTATTTCGGCTTCATTTCTGATAGCTGCTTGTATATTGGTGAGATTTTTGTTTAAGCAAATGCCAAAGTATATCAGATGTCTTATATGGATACTTGTAGGGGTGAGGCTGCTTGTACCGTTTACAATTGAAAGCCCGTTTAGTCTGCTTCCTGCAAGAGAGTATGTTGTGGATATGGATAGCTATGGTGAAAATATTAATTCACAAGAGATAAGTGATAATTCACTGTTCATCCTTAATAGTACTGATTCGGAGATAACGAATTTAGATAAAAAAACCTTTGATAAGGGATTGGATGAGATGGACATTTTTTCACTTATCTGGATCATAGGATTTGTGTTAACAATAGTTTATGCATTATCATTATATTTAAATTTAAAGAAATGTATAAGCGATGCAATTCCTGTTAAGAACAGTGTAGTTAATCAAATGGTTCCATGGAAAAATGTATATGAGTCGGAAAGAATTGATACAGCATTTGTAATAGGAATTATTAATCCGAGAATATATATTCCATCAGGACTTGACAAGACTGAAATGTTTATGATTTTAAATCATGAAATTGCACATTACAAAAGAGGTGATCATCTTGCAAAACCTATAGGTTTTTTTATAGTTGCTATGCACTGGTTTAATCCTGCGGTATGGATTGCGTATAGCGTTTTCTGTAAGGATATAGAATTGGCATGTGACGAAAAAGTAATTAGAAAAATAGGATATGACAAGAAGAAAATTTATTCCCAGACGCTGCTCGATATGAGCATTCCGAGACGGATGATTTCGGCTTGCCCTGTTGCGTTTGGAGAGATTGGAACTAAGGAAAGGGTGAAAAATATAATTAATATGGAAAAGAATAAGAAAATAATTGTAGCTATGGCATTTTTAGTGCTGGGAGCTTTGACAGTCGGATTTCTGACATACCCGCATTCTGGCAAGGTTGATGCAGCACAGAATATCAAAAATGATAAGGAACCGTCTACTTCGGAACAAATAGACAATGAGCCGGTTGTTTCGGAACAGGTTGATAAGAAATCAGATAGTCAGGAACAAGTCGATCAGGAGGTTGATGCAGATATACAGACTGGAGAAGTATTTTGTTTCCCGATATCAGATGAAAAAGCAATAATCACGTGTCAGTTTGGTGAAAAACATAAAGGAACAGATTTTTGCGCATCTGATGGTACAGAAATCGTCTCTGTATGTGCCGGTAGTGTAGAGGAAGCCGGTTTTAAAGATGATTTAGGAAATTATGTAATTATTAAAGGTGACGATGGTACTAAATATTTATATGCTCATATGCTGGATGAATTAATGGTAGCTGCGGGTGATGAAGTTAAAAAAGGCCAGAAAATTGGTGCTGTTGGTAATAGTGGTAATTCCACGGGTCCGCATCTGCATTTAGGAGTTATTAATACAAGTGGTGAATATGTTGATCCGCTATCTGTTATATCGGAGCAATAAGTGATATGATAAGAAAACGTTTCTGTTTATATTGCAGAAACGTTTTCTTGATTTGTATATAAATGAAAAGCAAAGCAAAAAATTCGTGGTGAAAAATAAAAAAGGTATTTTAGAAATAATGTCGTATATTATATAACGGACGGGTTAATTCCGTCCATTAGTTGTCTGAAAAAAGAAGATAATTATTATTTCGATGGAAAGGACAAGCGTCAATGAATGTTAGAGAGAAACTTGAAACGTGGGAACACGAATATCTGTGTGAATATGCAGCATTTTCTGACAAGAGTAAGGGCAGGGATATTGATGAACCTATGTGTGATGTCAGAACAATATATCAAAGAGATCGTGACAGGATAATTCATTGCAAGTCATTTCGTCGTTTGAAAGAGAAGACTCAGGTATTCCTTTCTCCGGAAGGTGATCATTATAGAACGAGAATGACTCATACGCTGGAAGTGTCACAGACAGCAAGAACTATAGCCAGAGCGCTTAGACTTAATGAGGAGCTTACGGAAGCGATAGCTCTTGGACATGATCTGGGACATACGCCTTTTGGTCATGCAGGTGAGAGGGCACTCAATGAGGTGTGTTCAAAAGGATTTAAGCACAATGAACAGAGTATACGTGTTGTTGAACATTTAGAAAAAAGAGGAAGAGGTCTTAACCTTACAGTTGAGGTGAGAGACGGAATACTTAATCATAAGACTACGGGCAGTCCTTCTACGCTTGAGGGAAAGATTGTACAGCTTTCGGATAAGATAGCATATATTAATCATGATATAGATGATGCTATAAGAGGTGGAATTTTAAAAGAGGAGGATCTGCCAGGTAATTGTACCGATATCCTTGGAGGTCGAACAAGAGACCGGCTAAACACGATAATTCATGATGTGATAATGAATAGTGAGGGGAAGGGTGATATTATCTGTTCGCCTGAAATACGTCAGGCAATGACGGAACTTAGAAGTTTCCTCTTTGACACGGTTTATACCAATCCTGTGGCAAAAGGCGAAGAAGGCAAGGCAAAGAGAATGCTACAGGAATTATTTAATTACTATATGTCGAGACCTGAGGTTATGACGGAAGAATTTGTACAGATGATAGATGAAGGTGAAAACAGAGAGATAGTTGTATGTGACTATATAGCCGGAATGACAGATAATTATGCAGTACTCAAATTCCAGGAGGCGTTTGAGCCGACAGGATGGAAATGGTAGTGCATCAGCAAGTGGGTGACAGTGATGTTTTATTCTGATGAATTAATTGAAGAAGTACGTTCGAGAAATGATATAGTGGATGTGATAGGAAGTTATGTTAACTTAAAGCATAAAGGCAATTCCTACACTGCCTGCTGTCCATTTCACCATGAGAAAACACCATCATTTCATGTGAGCAGAGAACGACAGATGTATCATTGCTTTGGCTGCGGTGTAGGCGGTAATGTATTCACTTTTTTGATGGAACATGAGAATTATTCTTTTCCGGAAGCAGTTGAAGCGTTAGCGGAGCGTGCAGGTGTTTCTCTTCCGGAGCGGAATATGACGAAGGAAGAGAGAAAGAAAGCTGATGAACGAACACGTATAAAAGAGATGAACAAGATTGCAGCAGGTTATTTTCACTATCTGTTAAAGACGGAGCATGGAAATGGCGCTCTGACATATCTTAAGAATAGAGGAATTACTGATGAGATGATAACTCAGTTCGGACTTGGGTATTCAGACAAGTTTAGTGATGATCTTTATAAATATCTCAAATCAAAAGGATATAAAGATGATGAGATGTTAAAGGCGGGACTTATTAAGGTTGATGAGAAATACGGACCGTCTGACAGATTCTGGAATAGAGTTATGTATCCGATTATTGATCCCAATAACAGGGTGATAGGATTTGGAGGAAGAGTGCTGGGAGATGGAGTTCCAAAGTACATTAACTCTCAGGATACACCGGTGTTTGATAAAAGCCGTAATTTGTATGGATTAAATCTTGCTAAGAAAAGTAAACGAAAAGGTGTTATATTTTGCGAGGGTTATATGGATGTGATTTCCATGCATCAGGCAGGATTTGACAATGCGGTTGCATCTCTGGGAACAGCACTAACTGTCGGCCAGGTCAATTTGATAAAGCGGTATACTGACAGAGTATATCTTGCTTATGACAGTGATGAGGCCGGAACGAAAGCTGCACTCAGGGCTTTGCAGATAATGAGAGAATTTGAAATGCCTGCAAGGGTTATTTCTTTAAAACCATACAAAGATCCGGATGAGCTTATTCAAAATGAGGGAATGGAAGAATTTGAAAGGCGTATTGAAACGGCAGTCAGTGGAATTATGTTTGAAATTGATATTCTGGAGCATAATTATAATCAAAATGATCCGCAGGAGAAGACAGAATTCCAAAAAGAAGTTGCAAAATGTCTTTCAAGAATAATGGAACCGCTTGAGAGAGATAATTATATTAACAGTGTTTCTGAAAAGTATAGTATTGACGTTAAGGCTTTGAAGGAGGCTGTCACTGCGTATGGAGTATCTGGGGCTGCCAATATAGACACCAGTGTATTCCGTCAACAGGAGAGACGTGGTTCGCCTGAGGAGGAAAAAGAAAAGCAACAACTCAAAACAGAGAGGGTTTTAATAACATGGTTGATAAATGATAACGAACTGATTCCGGCTATAGAGAAGATTTTGTCTCCGTATGACTTTAGTGATCCGGTGTACAGAAGTGTGGTTGAGATGATATATCAGCAGTATACAGCCAGTAACAAGGTGGAACCGGCTGTTATAATGAATCATTTTGAGAGCAGGGAAGACCATGAGAAGGTTTCTTCGATTATGCAACAGGATTTTGGAGTAGAGATAACAGCCAATGAAAAATCCGGTGCAATTACAGATCTTGTGAAAAGAATCAAAAGGAAAAGTATACAGAACAGGATTGATAATGCCGGGGCTGATCTGGAAAAAATAAAACAGTTGATGGTTGAAAAGAAATCAATAGAAAAAATAAAGATTAATGTTTTCTAACATAAATACAATCTGCTATAAGATAAGGAAGGATGGACATATGGAAGAACAAAACAACATTATTAACAACGAGGAGTACAAGGCAAAGCTTCAGGAGTTGCTTGAAATTGCCAAAAAGAACAAGAATGTTTTAGAGGATAATGAAATCATTGCCTGTTTTGCATCGAGTAAAGGTCTTGAGCTTACAACAGAAGTAATGGAAAACATTTTTGATTTTCTTGAAAGTAAAAAAGTTGAAGTATTGACGATAAATGATAATGATGAAGAGCCAAGTGATGAGGCTTTGCTTGAAGTTGAAGGAGAGGAAGACATCGAGGTTGAGAAGATTGATCTTTCTGTTCCTGAAGGAACCAATATAGAGGATCCTGTAAGAATGTATCTCAAAGAGATTGGTAAGGTTCCACTTCTTAACGCAGATGAGGAGATTGAACTTGCTAAGCTGATGGAAGCCGGGGATGCCGCCGAACAACAGCTTGAAGAAGCAGGCGATGAGTTGGACGATGTTGCAAGAAAAGAACTTAAGACTATTATAATTAAGGGAGATGCAGCTAAGAAGAAACTTGCTGAAGCAAACCTTCGACTGGTTGTCAGCATTGCTAAAAGATATGTCGGAAGAGGTATGCTGTTCCTTGACCTTATTCAGGAGGGAAATCTTGGTCTTATAAAGGCTGTTGAAAAATTTGATTACCGTAAAGGTTATAAATTTTCAACATATGCAACATGGTGGATAAGACAGGCTATTACCAGAGCCATAGCTGATCAGGCCAGAACAATCAGAATCCCTGTTCATATGGTTGAAACTATCAATAAACTTATAAGAGTTTCAAGACAGTTGCTTCAGGAACTTGGTCGTGAGCCTAGTCCGGAGGAAATTGCAAGTGAGATGGATGTTCCGGTGGAACGAGTACGAGAGATACTCAAGATTTCTCAGGAGCCGGTATCGCTTGAAACACCTATCGGTGAGGAGGAAGACAGTCACCTGGGCGACTTCATACAGGATGAAAATGTACCTGTGCCTGCAGAGGCAGCAGCCAGCACACTTTTAAGAGAACAGTTGGTTGAGGTATTATCTACACTTACCGAAAGAGAACAGAAGGTTTTGAGACTGAGATTTGGCCTTGATGACGGAAGAAACAGAACTCTTGAAGAGGTTGGAAAAGAATTCAATGTCACAAGAGAGAGAATTCGTCAGATTGAAGCAAAGGCGTTAAGAAAATTAAGACATCCAAGCAGAAGTAGAAAACTTCGTGATTATTTGGAGTAATATACAGATGAAGAAACTCATATTATCAAAGAGAATGGAGGCTGTGGCAGGACTTGTGCCGCCACAATCCTCTACCGTGGCAGATGTGGGCTGTGACCATGCTTATGTTTCAATTAAGATTATAAATGACAAGCTTGCCAATAAGGTTATTGCGATGGACTTACGAAAGGGACCACTGGAGATTGCCCAAAAAAACATCAGAGAATTTGAAGTGGAAAAGCAAATTGAAACAAGACTCTCTGATGGACTTGAAAAGTTATTACCTATGGAGGCTGACGTAATCATAATAGCCGGAATGGGCGGATTGCTCATGTGTGATATCCTTAAAAGAGGTATCGATATTCTTAAAGTGAAGACTCCGCCGACGCTTGTTTTACAGCCGCAGTCTGATATAAAAGAGGTGAGAACATATCTGTACGATAATTCTTACAACATCGTCAGGGAAACAATGGTTTTGGATAATGGCAAAACCTATACAGCGATATTAGCTGTTCCCGGAAATGGTAAACCTTATGACAATGATGAAGATTGGATATATGGAAAATATAACATTGACAATAAAAGCAAGGTGCTATCTGATCAGCTTATAAATGAAGAGAAGGTTTACAGATCGATTCTTGCTTCATTGGAAACTAATGTAGGAAGCACATCAAAAAAGAGAATATCGGAGATTAATGAATACTTGAACATTAATTTGGCCGCTCAAAAACGTTTTTTGCTGTGAGGTGATAAGTTTGAAATGTGAGGAAATAACAAAACTTCTGGAATCACTTTCGCCAAAGAAATATGCCAGCTCCTGGGATAATGTGGGGTTGCTGGTCGGAAGAAGAGAAAAGGAAGTAAGCAGGATTGCAGTTTCACTGGATGCTTCATTTGCAACTATTGAGGAGGCTGTCAAAGCAAAAGCTGATATGCTGATTACACATCATCCTATGATTTTTTCGTCGCTTAAGCAGATAAATGAGGATCAGATAACCTCTGAGAAAATTTTGACGCTTATAGAAAATGGAATTGCATGTTATGCGATGCATACTAATTTTGACACAATAGGCGGAATGGGAGAGTTGGCAGCGGGACCGGAATATCTCGATCTGTCTGATTTGGAGCCGTTGATATTTGAATCGGATGATATATATGGAATGGGCAGAGGTGGATATCTTCCAACCAAGATGACAGCAAAAGAAGTAGCTGATTATGTCAAAAAGAAATTTGGTCTTTCTTTTGTAATGTTATATCAGGATGAAAGATTAAAAGATAAACAATTTGATAAAATAGCTGTTCTTCCTGGTTCAGGTAAAAGTGAGATGGAAGACGTAAGAAAGAAAGGGTATGAGCTGTATCTGACAGGAGACTATGGACATCATCCGGGTATAGATGCAATGGATATGGGTATGACGATAATTGATGCAACTCATTATGGACTTGAACATATCTTTGTTTCATTTATTGCAAAATATTTAAGAGATAATTGTAACTGCATTGAGGTTGTTGAGATTGATACAGGTTGCCCGGTTCAGATTTTGTAGTTACGTAGTTTTAAATATTATAGGAGTTTGCACAACGTAATTCACAAACCATAGTGTTTAGCAATCACCTATTTTAAATAATAGTTGGAGAGGAGTGATCATATGATCAAGGTTACGGTAGACAACAAGGTATACGAGGTAGAAGAAAAGACAACGCTTAGAGAATTAGCTGATAATTACGGAACATCAAAAGATGATGGAGATATTGTGCTTGCTTACAGAAATGGTCATTTATGTGAGTTGTTCAAGACTGTTGAAGAGGATTCAGAGATAAGCTTTGTTACTACTACCAGTAAGATAGGAAGTGCCACATATAAGAGAAGTGTGATACTTATGATGATGAAGGCGTTTAGAGATGTGGCAAAGAGAACAGGCAGCTCGGGAAGAATCCGGGTTCTTTTCTCCCTCAGCAAAGGTTTTTATTGTGAGTTTAAGAATAAAAAAGTAGTAGTTACGGAAGAATTACTTAAAGAAGTTGAAGAGCGTATGCAGGAGATGGTTAAAGAAGACATTCCGATTGTTAAGAAAACTTATCCTTCATATGATCTGATTAAAAGGTTTGAAAAACAGGGAAGATATGATAAGGTTTCGCTTTTTAAATACAGAAGGGCATCTAATACCAATACCTATACGTTAGATGGGTTTGAAGACTATTATTACGGATTCATGGTTCCATCTACCGGATATCTGAAGTATTTTTCTCTGTTCAAGTATGAATCAGGCTTTGTCCTTCAACTTCCGGTAAGAAGTAAACCAAAGATTGTTCCTGAATTTAAACCACAGAATAAATTGTTTGAGGTATTAAAACAATCTGATGACTGGGGTGTTATGCTTGGAATGGACACTGTCGGTGGATTAAATGATGTGATAGCATCCGGAGAAATTGCAGATATGATGTTGGTTCAGGAGGCTTTGCAGGAAAAAAATATTGCTAAAATAGCTGAGCAGATTAAAAGCAATGATAAGAAATTTGTGCTTATCGCAGGACCGAGCTCTTCAGGAAAGACTTCATTTTCACATAGACTTAGTATCCAGTTAAAGGCCATGGGACTCAACCCTCATCCGATAGCGTTGGATAACTATTTTGTAGATAGAAAATATACTCCAAGAGATGAATTTGGTAATTATGATTTTGAGTGCTTAGAAGCTGTGGATGTTGAACAATTCAATGAGGACATGGTGAGACTGTTAAACGGTGAAACTGTACCGATGCCAACTTTTGACTTTATAGACGGTAAGAGGGAGTATCGGGGAAATGTGATGGCACTTAAAGATAATGATGTGTTGGTAATTGAAGGAATTCATGGTTTGAATCCAAAGATGTCAGAGAGACTTCCAAATGATAGTAAATTCAAGATATACATAAGCGCCCTGACTCAGTTAAATGTTGATGAACACAATCGCATTGCCACAACTGACGGACGTCTTATAAGACGAATTGTCAGAGATGCAAGAACCAGAGGACACAGTGCAGAAAAGACTATTGCTATGTGGGATTCAGTAAGACGAGGAGAAGAAAATAATATCTTCCCATATCAGGAAGAGGCAGATGCAATGTTCAATTCAGCTCTTATATATGAATTGTCTGTGATCAAACCACATGTTGAACCGTTGCTTTTTGCTATTCCAAGAGACAGTAAGGAATATCAGGAAGCAAAGAGATTACTTAAATTCCTGGATTATTTCCTTGGAGTGAGTTCAGAAAACATTCCTAATAACAGTATTCTTAGAGAATTTGTTGGCGGTAGTTGTTTCCCGGTATAAAATATTAAATAAAAAAACCATTACAGCGCGGATAGATTATCCTGACTGTAATGGTTTTTTTGTTGGACTTGATCGATAAGCCGGGTTATGTCGTTGAATGATCATCTATCTAGACCTGCTGTTACCAACAGGTTCAAGCGACCTACCCGGAGACGTGACGGGCAGCCACATGGTCCCCTATGCGGTCTTGCTTCGAGTGGGGTTTACAGAGCCTATTCTGTTACCAAAATAGCGGTGAGCTCTTACCTCGCCTTTCCACCCTTACCAGTGTACACTGGCGGTTTATTTCTGTTGCACTAGCCTGAGAGTCGCCTCTACCGGACGTTATCCGGCACCCTGCCCTATGAAGCCCGGACTTTCCTCACCTGCGACGTTTCCTTTTCGCAGCCGCGATCATTTGGTCAAGTCAGTTACCATTGTAACACAAATTTCTTGTTTTGCCAGCATTATTTTTATATAATATGATATAAGTGTAAAAGTAATGGAGAAACTTGTATTTCATGATGAATGCAACATAACATGGAGGAAGATATGAATAAGTATCCGGGAGTTACAAAAGCAAAAAGGAAAAATGGAGAGACTTACTACAGAAGTTCCATAACGATAAAAAATAAACATGTCAGCCTTTCAAGTTTTGATTCGCCGGATGAGGCGACGAAGGCATACAGGGAGGCGTGTGATATAATAAGAGAGAAAAAGTATGAACTCGATGATTATAACGAGAGTTTTTCTCTGGATTTTGAAAAATTTATTATTCTGATGAATTACAGGAATACCGGGATTTTATTTAAAACTCCGATATATTTGCAGAAGGGGTATTTTTTCTATTATATATCTCCCGAGAAAAGATTGATTTTTGACAGAGAAGATATGTTTTTTTATGCTGAGCATAAGATACAGGTCAGGGGAGGATATTACTTTGTGTGCGATTATGGCAGTCAGTATAATATTCTTTCAAGATACGGGATTAAAAATTATGCCAGGAAAGGAAAGGACTATGTATTTTCCAATCATAATGAAGATGATTACAGATATGAGAATATACGTATAATAAATGAATACGTCGGAGTTACAGATATTTCAGATGAGATAAATAAGAAATATGAATGTGTTATTCATGTAAGAGGTAATTATATTGTGGGCAGGTATGACGATGAGATAACTGCTGCGGTTGCATATAATAAAGCTGTTGATATACTTGCTGCTAAGGGTATACGCAAAAAATATTCAAAAAACTATATACAGACAATCTCGGTTGAGGACTATAAGAAAATATATGATAAAGTTGTTGTATCTGACAGAATTATGAAGTATAGCAAATCGTAATTGTTAACAGAAAACTATTTTTATATAAATAGTGACATATATAGAAGAATATGTTAAAATAAAAAGACTATACTATAATTAAAGGAGGGCTGTATATGAGTACTTCGAGACAGAAATTTGATTTACCACAGATGAAAGCATATTTTGAAGAGAATATACCGAATGTTCGTCTATTGAGTGATTTGACGCTTAGTGAATCTGATTTCAAAAGTTTAGGTGCTAAGCTAAAGTCAGCCTTCGCATTCACAGATAAGAAAGATGGTATAGAGGATATTATGATCTGTTATCTGGTGTATTGGGTATATGCTCTGATATACTGGGATGAAGAAACCGGAATCCATGATGAGCTTACAGATTATTGTGCAGAACTTCCACAACATAGGTTAAGACATCATTTTGAAATGCTTGTGGATGTGTTTGCGGACTATAACATTGAGAGCTTCGGATATCAGAATGATAGCATTGAGGAGCTTATGCTTGTTCTTATAGCCAGACATGCAGGAATACCTAACGATGAGAAATATCAGGTGTTTGAGATTATAGACGATTACAGAAATCAGAATGTTTCTGTAGATAAGATGGTTAAAGACATATATTCTCAGCTACCTTATAAGAGCAGGTACATTTTTTCTATGCTGGATGAAAAATCCAGACAGGATGTAATATGGGAGATACGTACGATCATGGCTGAGGTCAGCACAGGGACAAGCGTTAGAGAGGAACTTCTTAAAAAATATCCGGATATCTCTGTAAGTCTGATTGATTATTGTCTGTTCTGGCTGGAGGGAAAAGCGCTGCTTGACCAGGCGGAATAAAAGTTTTTAGTCAATGAAAATATAGTGAATAAAGCCATTACAGTATGGAAAGATTAGCCTGTCTGTAATGGTTTTTTTGATGATTATAAGATACATAATTAAAATAACTTGATTTTTGTTTCCAAAAACAATATAATCCATGTGTGTATGATTATGGGTTAAATGATACATATCGTTTTGGGATTTTTAAAGAGGGTGATTTTACGAAAGGCAAAATCAATATCAAGACAGTTGTCGGAATCGTAGTATTAGGACTTGTTGCGATTGCGATAAGCTTTTTTGGCTATAGAGTTATAGTGACGGCAGGAGAGAAACCGGGAAAATTATCAAGTATTTCTGTTGCAGCCACTAATCTTAATTACAATGAGTGTAGTTTTAAAGAGGTTTCAAAGGTAAGCTATGAGACAATGAAATACGGTTTTATGGACGGTCAGATGATTAAGGAAATGGATTATCTTGATAGCGTTTATGAGAGAGAACGTATGGAAGAGATAAGAGCAGTTAATGATCTTACTGCAATGAGTGAAAAAACTGCGGACCGTATAGCATATGCTGAACTTAAGGCTCAGAGAGATGCTGAAATTGAGAAGGCCAAGAAGGCTGCCGAGGCTGCAGCAGCTGCCAAGCTTGCAAGAGAAAAAGAGCTGGAAAATCAGAGGTTATTTGCAAATTCAGGTTATATTCTTACGACAAATTCGGGAAGTGGTGATACCGCTTCAAGCGGTGGAAGAGTCGGTGCACCTGTATATGCAGACAGTCATGGCAAAAGTCTTGGAAAGTTTGTTATAACAGCTTATTGTACCTGTAAAATATGTTGTGGTATTTATTCAGGACACAATAGAACCTCAAGTGGTACTATTCCTACTTCTAACCGTACAATTGCCGTGGACACGAATGTTATTCCTTTTGGAACAAGAGTTGTGTTTAACGGTCAGGTGTATGTGGCGGAAGACAGAGGTGGTGCTATCAAGGGTAAGCGAATTGATTTGTTTTTTATGACACATAAAGAAGCCCTTAATTGGGGTAAGAAAACATTGGAAGTTTTTCTGGCTGAATAGTTGGAATAAATATATAAGAAAAGAGGATGAAAGATGTCAGTAATGTATAAGAGCACAAGAAACAGTAACGAGGTAATGACCGCATCAGAGGCGATTTTAAAAGGCCTTTCAGATGATGGTGGATTGTATGTTCCGGATAATATTCCTGCATTAGGTGTTGACCTGAACAAGCTTGCGGATATGGACTACCGACAGGTCGCTTTTGAAGTGATGAGCCGTATGCTTACGGATTTTACTGAAGATGAGCTTAAACACTGTATTGACAGCGCATATGATGATAAATTTGATACACCGCTTATTGCTCCATTGGTTAATAAGGCAGGTGCTAATTACTTAGAGCTTTTCCACGGCTCAACAATCGCATTTAAAGATATGGCTTTGTCTATTCTTCCATATCTTTTGGTCACTTCTGCAAAGAAGAACAAAGTTACCAATGAGATTGTTATTTTGACCGCAACCTCAGGAGATACAGGTAAGGCTGCACTTGCAGGCTTTGCTGATGTTCCTGGAACAAAGATAATTGTTTTCTATCCTAAGAACGGAGTAAGTCCGATTCAGGAAAAACAGATGGTGACACAGAAGGGTGACAATACTTATGTAGTTGGAATAATCGGAAACTTTGATGATGCTCAGACAGGTGTTAAGAATATGTTCAATGACAAGAATCTGTTGGGCGATATGAATAATAAGGGATATCAGTTCTCTTCTGCAAATTCAATCAATATCGGACGACTTGTACCTCAGATGGTATACTATGTATATGCATATACAAGACTTGTGAAAAACGGTCAGATTAAAGCTGGAGATAAGATAAATGTTGTAGTTCCAACCGGTAACTTCGGTAATATTTTAGCAGCATATTATGCAAAAGAGATGGGACTTCCTATTGCAAAATTCATTTGTGCATCAAATGAGAACAAGGTGTTGTATGATTTCTTTGAGACAGGTTCCTATGACAAGAATCGTGAGTTTATCCTTACTTCTTCACCTTCAATGGATATACTTATATCAAGCAATTTAGAGCGCTTGATATACCGTATTGCAGGTGATGATGCCGCAAAGAATAATGATCTTATGAATGGTCTGAACTCTACAGGAAAATATGAGATAACACCTGAAATGAAGGCTAAGCTTTCTGAGTTTTACGGCAATTACGCAACAGAGGCCGAGACAGCAGCAACAATTAAGCGAGTTTATGAGTCTGACGGATATATTATGGACACACACACTGCTGTTGCAGCTACTGTATATGAGAAGTATAAAGCTGATTCTAATGACGATACACCGACAGTTATCGCATCAACAGCGAGTCCGTACAAATTCACCAGAAGTGTTATGGAAGCTATTGATAAGTCATATGCATCACAGTCTGATTTTGAACTCGTGGATGAACTTAACAAATTATCCGGAGTGAAGATTCCTCAGGCCATCGAAGATATAAGAAGTGCAGCAGTATTGCACGATACAGTATGTGATAAGAGTGAGATGGAAGCTACAGTAAGAAATATTCTCGGATTATAATAAGTGACAACAATATAATAAGACAGTTCGTTTGCACCATCCTGTCTATAAATAAAACCAGGGCTATATAGACGCTTAGCTATACCTTTGGTGTGTGCTGAGCGTCTGTTTTAGTGTTGATTTTTGAGTACTAAAAGGAGATGAATTATGTATACTTTACAGAGTAGTGCAAGTTTTGACAGTGCACATTTCTTAAAAGGTTATAATGGTAAATGCAGTAACATTCATGGTCACAGATGGAAAGTTGAGATAACGGTGGCAGCCTCAGAACTTGAACAGGAAGGACAGACCAGAGGAATGGTTGTTGATTTTAAAACCTTGAAGGATGATTTGGGCAGTATTTGTGATGAAATGGATCACTGTCTCATAATTGAGAAAAACAGCCTTAAGGATAAAACACTTGAGGCATTAAATGATGAAGGCTTTAAGATAGTTAATGTAGATTTCAGGCCGACAGCAGAGAATTTTGCAAAATATTTTTATACGATGATGGAAGATAAAGGATATAGTGTAATCCTTGCAAAGGTGTTTGAAACACCTAACAATTGTGCCGGATATTCGGGAGGCGACGAGGATGAATGATAGCGGTTTCCGGGTAGTGGAACATTTCGTAAGTATCAACGGTGAGGGGAAACGGGCAGGGCAACTGGCATATTTCATAAGATTTGCCGGCTGTAATCTTAAATGCAAGTACTGTGATACAATGTGGGCTAATGAACCGGATGCAGAATATGAAAATTATACGGAAGAGTTGTTGTATGAAATGATAACAGGTGCGGGGATTAAAAATATTACCCTGACCGGTGGCGAACCGCTTTTACAGCCGGGAATGAAAGATTTTTTAGAGGTTCTTCGTACAAAAAGAGATTTAAATATTGAGATTGAGACAAATGGCAGTGTTGATATAGAACCGTTTTTTTCAAAGCAGGACGAATTCATTGAAGATAATGTATCATTTACATTGGATTATAAGACAGGTGCCAGCGGTATGGAGAATTACATGTGTCTCCATAATTACGAGGTGGTCAGGAGTAATGATACGGTTAAATTTGTGGTTGGAGATATTGATGATCTCAATACCGCCGGTTATGTAATTGACAGATATCATTTAATTGAAAAAGGATGCAGGGTATATATAAGTCCTTGCTTCGGAAAAATTGAACCGAGTGAAATTGTTGATTATCTGGTAGAACATAAATTAAATGACATTAATGTTCAGTTGCAGTTACACAAATATATATGGGACCCGAATATGCGGGGTGTATGAGTAGAAAAGGTGTAATTGTGTAGATATGGAATAGGTGATTAGGAGGTTTGAAATGGCTATAGATCAGGAAGCTATAAAGAAGCATGTAAGAGGAATAATTGAAGCGCTGGGTGATGACCCTGAAAGAGAAGGGATAGTTGAAACTCCTGAGAGAGTGGCAAGAATGTGCGCCGAAGTTTTTGAGGGTATGAATTATACTAATGATGAGATTGCAGAAATGTTTTCGAAGTGCTTTGACGTTCCGGATAATGGAAAACATGATATGGTGGTTGTCAGGGATATCGATGTTTTCAGTTATTGCGAGCATCATTTGGCACTAATGTATGATATGCAGGTGACGGTTGCCTACATACCTAAGGGCAAGGTTATAGGTCTTAGTAAAATAGCCAGAATTGCAGATATGGTGGCTAAGAGACTCCAGCTTCAGGAGAGGATTGGTACGGATATTGCTGAGGTTATAAGCAAGGCTACCGGTTCGGAGGACGTTGCCGTATATATCGTAGGTACTCACAGCTGTATGACAGCAAGAGGTATCAAGAAGTCATCGGCAAGAACTGTTACAACAACCTTCAGAGGAAGATTTGAAAATGACGAGAGTCTGCAGAATCGACTGCTACAGATGTTAAAGTAAGATTTTGGAACATTTGGTCAGTTTTGAAGATTATTGAAAATTATTGAAGATATAAAGTGAAACGGGAGATAAAAGTTATGAACATGAATACAAAAAATAAAGAAAAAGCAGTTGTTGTTTTTTCGGGAGGACAGGACAGTACAACCTGTTTGCTCTGGGCGTTAAAAAGGTATAAAGAGGTAATAGCTTTGTCATTTGATTATGGACAGAGACACAAAAAAGAACTTGAATGTGCTAAGGATATAACAGAGGAGCTTGGTGTCGAGTGGCATGTGCTTGATATGAGTCTTCTTAATCAGTTAGCTCCTAATTCGCTTACAAGAACTGACATTGAAGTAGATAAGGAGGCTCCGAATGACGGAGTGCCTAACAGTGTTGTAGACGGAAGAAATATGCTCTTTCTTACGTTTGCGGCAGTGTTTGCTAAACAGAGAGGAATAACAGACATTATTACAGGTGTTTCACAGAGTGATTTCTCTGGATACCCTGATTGCAGAGATGTATTTATCAAATCTCTTAATGCAACCTTGAATCTCGCCATGGATTACACCTTCTGTGTTGAAACGCCGCTTATGTGGATAGACAAGGCTGACACCTGGAAATTGTCTGATGATCTTGGGGGACTTGAACTTGTAAGAGAGAAAACCCTAACCTGTTATAACGGAATTAAAGGAGAGGGGTGCGGAACCTGCCCGAGCTGTAAGCTAAGAAAACAGGGATATGAGGAGTTTTTGAAACGTTACAAGTAGAAAAAAAGTAACTATGATGAGAGCTGATAGTTACAAATAATGTAAATAAACTGAAAATAATCCTGTATGATATTGCATTATATGAAGAAAATAGTTATAATAAACCGATTGCGATATTCATACTTTTTGGAGGATAATCTGGAATATGAAGAATATGTTATTTGTACTTAATCCTTCGGCAGGAAGAAAACATATCAAAAGTAAGCTTTTTGATATAGTAGATATATTTGTTAAGGGAGGATATAATGTCAAAGTATATCCTACACAGTCAAGAGGCGATGCAAGACGTATCGTGTCAGAAGAAGGCTGGATAAATGATCTGATAGTTTGTGCAGGAGGTGACGGAACCTTAGATGAGGTTGTGGGTGGCTGTATGAATTGTGGATGCGATACGCCTATTGGTTATATTCCTTGTGGAACAACCAATGATTTTGCAAGGAGTCTCGGGATTCCAAAAGATCATATTCGCGCGGCAAAACGTATAATAAAGTATGACCCGAAACCGATAGATATCGGCTCATTTAATGGTGATAACTTTGTGTATGTGGCAGCGTTTGGCGCATTTACTGAGGTGACATATACCACTCCGCAGGAATATAAGAATTATTTGGGACATATGGCTTATGTATTAGAGGGTATAAGAAGTGTTTCGAACCTTACCCCTCATCATATGAAGATAGAACATGATGGTAATGTGATAGAGGATGATTTCATTCTCGGAATGGTAACTAATTCTCTTACAGTAGGAGGATTTCCAAGTCCTAATGCGAAGCTCGCAGAGTTTGATGACGGACTGTTTGAAGCATTATTTGTCAAATATCCGACAAATCCGCTGGATTTTCAGGCTACGGTAACTTCATACTTTATGGGAGACTTTAATCCTGAATATATGTATCAGTTTAAAGCAAAACATGTTGTGATTGATAGTCCCGAAGCTGTAATGTGGACTTTAGACGGAGAATTTGGTGGTAGTGTAACGTATGCTGAGATTAATAATATGCAGCATGCGGTTAATATAATCAAAAAATAACATTAGCTAGTTATTTATTTAGGAGGATAATATGGGTAAATATTTTGGAACCGATGGTTTTCGTGGAGAGGCAAATGTCAATCTGACGGTTGAACATGCATACAAGGTTGGAAGATATCTTGGATATTACTACGGAAAAAATCATGAGGATGGTAAGGCAAGTATTGTTATAGGTAAGGATACAAGACGTTCTTCATATATGTTCGAGTATTCTTTGGTTGCGGGTCTTACAGCAAGTGGTGCAGATGTGTATCTCATGCATGTCACTCCGACACCAAGTGTTTCATATATTGTAAGAGTTGATGAATTTGACTGTGGAATTATGATTTCAGCCAGCCATAATCCTTATTACGACAATGGAATCAAGATTATTAATGGTTCGGGATCAAAGGTTGAGGCAGCTGTGGAGAATGAAATAGAGGCATATATTGACGGAGAGATTCCGGAGATTCCGTTTGCTACCAGAGAGAATATAGGTAGAACGGTTGATTATGCTATGGGTAGAAACAGATATATAGGTTATCTGATGACTCTTGCAACACGTTCATACAAGCATAAGAGAATAGGCCTTGACTGTGCTAACGGTGCATCTTCAACTGTTGCAAAGGCAGTGTTTGAGGCATTGGGAGCTAAGACTTATGTTATCAACAATAACCCTGATGGAATTAACATTAATGAAAATTGTGGTTCGACACATATAGAGCAGTTAGTTGAACTTGTGAAGGAAAAGAAGCTTGATATAGGTTTTGCTTATGACGGAGATGCAGACAGATGTCTTGCGGTTGATGAGAATGGTGATATCATTGACGGTGATAAGATATTATATGCATGTGGCTGTTATTTGTCAGAGCGTGGAGAACTTAACAATAATACTGTGGTTACAACAGTTATGTCTAACCTGGGATTGTATAAGGCGTTTGACAGGAAGAATATTGCATATGAGAAGACTGCTGTCGGAGATAAATATGTATTTGAGAATATGATGGAGAATGGCCATTCACTTGGAGGAGAGCAGAGTGGACACATTATATTCAGTAAGTATGCTACGACAGGAGACGGAGTATTAACATCCATTAAATTCATGGAGGTATTGCTTGAAAAGAAGGTCGATGCATCAGAGTTGTTTAGGGATTTAAAGATATATCCACAACTTCTTGAAAACGTAAGAGTAAAGAGTAAGCAGGAAGCTCGCGAGGATGAAGATGTCAAAGCTGCTGTTAAGAGAGTTGAGGAAGCTCTTGGCGAAGACGGTAGAATTCTTCTTCGTGAAAGTGGAACTGAACCGCTCATTCGTGTAATGGTTGAGGCCGGTACAGATGAACTGTGTAGAAAATATGTTGATGAGGTTGTCCGGGTTATCAAAGATAAAGGACATGAGGCGTAATTAATTACGGCTTTAGGAGTTCGGTAATGAAAAAGCGTGAACAATTTAAAAGAGTAATCAGTTTTTTTGAGGGATTTGTTATATTGGCTGCACATGTGAGTCTGTTTGCATATGTGTGGTATGAATGTTATGTCGCACAATTAAAGATACCATTTTTCCGTCGAGGTGACTGGGCGGTTATCGGTATGTATGGATTGATATTATTCCTGTTAACAAATCTTTATGGTGGTTTTAAAATCGGATATCTTCGTTTGATGGATGTGCTTTATTCACAGATATTATCGCTTGTAAGTGCTAATGTGGTTGGATATGTACAGATTGTACTTATCAGTAGGAAATACTTAAGTGCTACACCTCTTATTAAGATGACATTTGTCCAGATAATATTTATTTTGCTATGGGTGCTTATTTGTAAGCTGATATATGCTGCACTTTATCCACCGAGACAGATGTTACTTGTCTGTTATGACAGGGAGCCTGATGATATGCTCCTGAAAATGAATTCAAGACATGATAAATACGAGATTTGTGATATTGCAGATCTCAGTGAAGAGCGATTAGAAGATGTATGCGAGATGGTCAGGGATTATGAGGCAGTTCTTATATATGACATACCTGCATATGAGAGAAATATTATTCTCAAACGCTGTTTTACGGAGTGTGTAAGAACTTATGTGACACCTAAGATTTCAGATATTCTGCTTAGAGGTGCCGATAACATTCACATCTTTGATACACCGTTGTATTTATCAAGAAATAAAGGCCTTTCCGGTGATCAGATTATCTTTAAAAGATTGCTGGATATTGTGATTAGTATTCCGATTGCAATTATTTTAATGCCGTTATTTATATTAATTGCGTTACTTATCAAGATTTATGACGGAGGACCGGTGTTATACAAACAGCCAAGACTTACGATTGACGGAAAAATATTCAATATATATAAGTTCCGTAGCATGAAAATGGATTCCGAGAAATATGGTGCACAGCTTGCGAAAAAGAATGATGACAGAGTAACACCGATAGGAAGGGTGTTACGTATGCTTCATTTTGATGAGTTTCCACAGCTTATTAATATTATAAAGGGTGATATGTCTGTTGTAGGACCAAGACCTGAAAGACCCGAGATTGCAGCACAGTATCAAAAGGTAATTCCGGAGTTTGATTTCCGTCTTAAAGTTAAGGCAGGACTTACAGGATATGCACAGGTTTACGGAAAGTATAATACTACACCATATGATAAACTTAAACTCGATCTTACTTATATCGAAAACTATTCTTTTTGGTTAGATATTAAACTCATATTCCTGACGTTTAAGATATTGTTCCAGAAGGATAACACAGAGGGAATTGATATTACACAGATAACCGCGCTCAAAAAGAAGAAGGAGTAATTTCCGGTATGGATAAGGCTTTTTTGAAGGTTGTATTTTCTGATATGATCAGAGTAATAACCTTTCCTTTGCGGCTTATGCCAATTAAGAAAAACAGAATATTATTTACCGGACTTACAGGCGGAAATGTGTATGATTATTCCTGTAATCCCAAGTATTTATATGAATACTTACGGGATAATTATCCGGGAAAATATGAATACGTATGGGTCGTTTCCGACCCTTTAAAGTATTCGTTTTTAAAAGAAGAAGGGGTTAGGCTTTATAAGCACTATACTGTTTCTTCTTTTCCTATGTTATTAACTTCTAAGGTGATTGTTACAAATGGTTCGTATGCTCCATGGTTTCGTTTCAGAAAATCACAGTATGTCATCAATACATGGCATGGCGGTGGTTCATACAAAAAGGTTGAGAATGAAAGACCGGATGCCAATGCAGCCACAAGAAGAAGAGCAAAATTAACTGCGGATAACATTGACCTTTTCCTGGCAAGCTGTAAGGAACAGGAAGATCAGATGATAAGAACAACCTATCATTATAACGGTGAGGTTGCAAGATTCGGTACCCCGAGAAATGATGCTATTGTCTGTGGTAGAACGGAAGAGATGGCAGGAAGGGTGAGGGAACATTATAAAATTCCTGAAGATACTAAGATTATTTTATATGCTCCAACATACAGAAAATTAGAGACGCCGGTTGTATTTGATGGCGATTATCTAATAGATGAACTTGAAAAAACGGGTGAAAAATGGTGTCTGCTTGGCAGATATCATCGTTATCAGACAAAAGATACTAATGTTTCGGTTACGGGAGATAAAGTCATCCATGTAGGAGACTATTCTGATATGCAGGAATTATTGTGTGCAGCAGATGTACTGATAACAGATTATTCTTCCTGTGTATGGGATTATTCATTTTTAAAAAGACCTTGCGTACTTTATGTTCCTGATAAAACAGAGTATAATGAAAATACCGGATTTTATGTCGGTATGGACAGATGGCCTTTCCCAGAGACATATAATATGGAAGAGCTGGCTGGTGAAATAAGAGATCTTATGACAGACAGCGATAAATGGCGACAATATAATGATGGTGTTAATGCACATCTAAAAGAACTGGGCAGTTATGAGAGTGGTAAGGCGTCAAAACTGTTAGCAGAGGTGGTTGACTCCGTATGTTCTTCACATATACCTGCTCTGAGAGCATTTATAAAGTGGCTGGTGTTTAGGGTCATGTATCCTGTGGTATACCGGATTTCGGCACTGCGACCGACTGATAAGAAAAAAGCTGTTTTTGTTGAAAATCATGAAAACTACTTGACTGATAATTATGAGCTTATTTACAGACAACTGAAAAAAGAAAAATATAAAACCCCAATACATTATCTTTTAGTATCTACTTCATCATGGAGTTCAATAATCAAAAGATCGCTGAAGTTATTATGGGATATTGGAAATGCAGGTTTTATATTTCTTAATGAGTCCAACAGTCTTTTCGGTTCATTTAAATTAAAGAAAAGCACACAGATGATACAACTTTGGCATGCATGCGGTGCATTTAAGAAATGGGGTTTTTCTGTTGCTGATAAGACCTTCGGTGATGATATGGCGTCACTTAAGAAGTACTCTGGACACAGAAACTATACACTTGTTCCTGTAAGCGGTGATGAAGTTATCGGTGCATATGAAGAGGCTTTTGGAATAGAGAATAAGAAAGTGGTAAAGTCACTTGGAGTTTCAAGAACAGATATGCTCTTTGATGAGAACATAAAAAAATCTGCGTTTGATAAGCTTGATAAGCTTCCAATTGATATAGGAAACAGAAAGGTAGTAGTCTATCTACCGACATTTCGCGGTAGTATAGAAGGCGCGAAGGGACCGGATGGTTTTGATATTGACAGCTTTGGAAAGCTAAGTGATGAGATGGTTCTGCTTATTAAGAATCATCCGTTTGTTAAGGACAGAATTGATATTAATAAAAAGCAGAGAAAATATTGTCTGGAAATAATTGATGAGATGTCAGTAGATGAGCTCATTCTTGCTGCAGACATATGTATTACGGATTATTCTTCTGTAGTATTCGAATATTCAATGTTAAGAAAGCCTATATTGTTCTATGCGTATGATATTGATTCCTATGATATGGAAAGGGGATTTTACTATCCTTACAAGGAATTTGTTCCAGGTCCTGTTGCATATGATATGGATGCATTAATAGACAGTTTAAAATATATAGATAATTTTGATTTTGAATATCTTGAAGCATTTTGCAGACGTTTTATGAGCGGTTGTGATGGACATGCGACAGAGAGAATTTTAAAAGAAACAGGTATAAATTGTAACTGAGCATTAAGTTGAAATGGAGGAAATGAAATGGCAGAAAGTAATGTTTATGGTGTAGTTTTGGCAGGTGGTATCGGAACACGTATGGGTAATGTTGAAAAGCCAAAACAGTTTATGGAGATTGGTGGAAAGCCGATAATTATTCATACAATCGAGAAGTTTGTTATGAATCCGCAGTTTGAAAAAGTGTTGGTGCTTTCACCGAAGCAGTGGATCAAGCATACTGAGGATCTTATTAAAAAATATATACCGGATATAGACAACGTGGTTGTTATAAGTGGTGGTTCAACAAGAAATGAAACAATTATGAATTCTATTAAATATATAGAAGAGCAGGGGAAATTAAATGAGGACACTATAATTGTTACTCATGATTCGGTAAGACCATTTGTCACTCATAGAATTTTGGAGGAAAATATTAAATTTGCAAAAGAATTTGGTGCCTGTGATACGGTAATACCTGCAACGGATACTATTGTTGAGAGTGTGGATCATAATCTTATATCATCAATACCTGATCGTTCAACTATGTATCAGGGACAGACACCACAGTCATTTAAGGCGCTTCAGTTACGTCAGTTGTATGAGGGACTTGATGAGAAAGAGAAAGAGATACTTACAGATGCCTGCAAGATTATGGTTATTAAAGGGGAAAAGGTTCACCTTGTGGAGGGAGAAGTCTCCAATATTAAGATAACTTATCCATATGATCTGCGAGTTGCGGAGTCATTGCTCTCTGAGTAATAATCAAATCAATGATATGACATGAAGTGTTAGAGATGATAAGCAGGAGGACAGCCTATGCTAAGTGCAGTATATCAGTTGAAACGACCGAGACAGTTTGAGTTAGTCTACAAAGATATTACAATAGACAAAGAACATATCATAGTTAGACCTACTCATTTATCCATATGTAATGCTGATCAGAGATATTATCAGGGTACAAGACCACAGGAGATTCTTAAGAAGAAGCTTCCTATGGCGCTTATACATGAAGCGATAGGAAGAGTTGTGTATGATCCGACAGGTGAATTTAAGGTTGGTGATTATGTTGTTATGATACCTAATCTACCTACGGAAAGTGATTCTGTAATAGCTGAGAATTATCTTAGAAGTTCAAGATTTCGTGCAAGTGGAACAGATGGATTTTTACAGGAGTATGTACAGACTACAGCAGACAGATTAGTATTGCTTCCAAAAGATATCAATTATACGGTTGCAGCATTTTCGGAGCTTGTAAGTGTGAGCATGCATTCAATTTCAAGATTTATGAAGACTGCTCATGAAAGAAGAGATCGGATCGGTGTCTGGGGCGACGGAAACTTGGGATATATTACAGCCTTATTGTTAAAGACTTTGTATCCTGAGATTGAAGTATATGTGTTTGGAAAAAATGAATCAAAGCTTCAGGATTTCACATTTGCCGATGGATGTTATCAGATTGGTCAGATACCTGAGGACTTCTGGATGGATCACGCATTTGAGTGTGTCGGCGGCGGGGGTGCGCATAAAGCCATCAATCAGATAATAGACTATATTAAACCTGAGGGTACAATAGGTATTCTTGGAGTTTCAGAGGAACTTGCACCAATCAATACCAGAATGGTACTAGAAAAGGGACTGAGAATAATCGGAAGCAGCAGGAGCGGTAGAACTGATTTTGTTAATCTGGTAAACCTGTACAGAGAAAAGCCTGAGGTAATGGATTATCTTGAAAATATAGTTGGTGAACAGATTGTAATAAGAGAAATACGTGATATAGCGCGTGCGTTTGAGAAGGACAGTCATAAGCTTATCGGAAAGACAGTAATGATCTGGGAGAAATAGTAACTGTAGATGTTAACGAATAATTATTAGAAAGTGTGTAACTGTTAATTGAAAGATCGGTTACGATAGTGTTGTATATGCAGAATATAGATGTTTCGGTAATAGTTCCGGTATATAATGGTGAAAAATTTATTAAGGATTGTATTGACTCTGTGATCAGTCAGAAAGATGTTAGTTGGGAATGTATTATTGTTGATGATAACTCTAGTGACAATACAGCAGATGTTATATCTCCTTATCTGCAGGATGATCGATTCAAATATGTATTAAATGAGATCAATAAGGGTGTGGCTTACAGCAGGAATTATGGTGTAAAAATTGCCGGAGGAAAATATATAGCTTTCCTGGATGCGGATGACTATTGGACTGATGATAAGCTTAAGAAGCAGTTTGAATTGATGGAAAGAAAGAGTGCGGTCATAAGTTCTACAGGAAGAGAACTTATGGATGACAAGGGAAATCTTTCGAAAGTAATAATAGGTATTCCCGAAATAATAACCTATAATAAACTTTTGAAAGGCAACGTTATAAATACATCAGGAACCATGGTAAGAAGAGACGTTGCCTTAAAGTTTCCGATGACCTGTGATCATTTACATGAGGACTATATAATGTGGCTTTCGATTCTTAAGGAATATGATAAAGCTTATGGAATAAATGAGCCATTACTTAAATATCGTGTAGTTAAAGGGTCGAAATCTGCCAATAAGATAGAATCTGCGAAAATGACATATGGTGTCTACAGATATATGGGATTTGGAAGAATAAGGTCAGCTTATTATTTCATGTTCTATGCAGTAAAAGGAATCATAAAATACAGATTCTTAAGAAAATAGTAATAATTTCATCAATATCGAATATTGTAAAAGCTTAATTGTGGTGATATAATATCATTTGTTTTACCATGATAGTTAACGAATTAAGCTCAGGTAGCGAAGATGAGTTATATGGTAAATAATTACTTATATGGTAAATAACTACTTATATGGAGGATATAATATGTGTGGTATCGTTGGATACATAGGTAATGAACAGGCGGCGCCTATTCTTCTTGATGGTTTGGCTAAGCTTGAATACAGGGGCTATGATTCTGCTGGTCTTGCGGTTTATGGTGATGATGATATTGAAGTAGTCAAAGCCAAAGGAAGACTTCAGGCTTTAAGAGATTTAACCGGTGACGGTAATTCCCTTAAAGGAACTTTAGGAATAGGTCATACAAGATGGGCTACACACGGTGAGCCCTCGGTTAATAATGCACACCCACATTACAACAAAGATAAATCTATTGCAGTTGTTCATAACGGAATAATTGAGAATTATCAGGTTTTAAAAGAGAAGCTTATTTCGAAAGGGTATGTGTTCAGATCAGATACTGATACAGAGGTTTTAGCGCATTATCTTGATTATTACTACAATGGTAATCCTTTACAGGCAATTGAAAAGGTTATGCATAGAGTACAAGGTTCTTATGCACTTGGAATTATATTTAAGGATTTTCCGGATAAAATGTTTGCAGTGAGAAAAGATTCTCCTTTGGTTGTCGGTCACACAGATAACGGTAACTTCATCGCGTCGGATGTTCCTGCAATTCTCAAATACACAAGAGAAGTATATTTCATAGAGAACAGAGAACTTTGTGAGCTTACCAGAGAGGGCGTATCTTTCTATAATGAAGATTTAGAGAAGATAGAGAAAGAAACCAAAACTATAGAATGGGATATCGAAGCGGCTGAGAAGGGCGGTTATGAACACTTCATGCTCAAAGAGATATATGAACAGCCCAAAGCAGTGCTTGATACGATAAGTCCCAGACTTGATGGTGATAAGGTAGTAATAGAAGAACTGGGTCTTACCGATGAAGATATCACAAAACTTAAGAGAATATATATTGTCGGTTGTGGATCCGCATATCATGTAGGTGTTAACGGCAAGTATGTTATTGAGAAACTGACAAGGATTCCTGTTGAGGTTGATCTTGCGTCAGAATTTAGATATAGAAATCCGATAATTGAGCCGGATTCAATGACTATAATAATCAGTCAGTCAGGAGAGACTGCTGATTCTCTTGCTGCCCTTAGAATGGCGCAGGAGTTGGGCTCTAAAGTTCTCGGTATAGTTAACGTCGTTGGTTCGACTATTGCCAGAGAGGCAGACAATGTAATGTATACTCATGCCGGACCGGAGATTTCCGTTGCTACGACTAAGGCATACAGTGCTCAGCTTGTTTCACTTTACTTGCTTGCATTACTTTTCGGTGATGTAAGAGGTACCATTTCATCTGACGAAATGAAGGAAATGGTGGATGAGCTTAGAAAGCTTCCTGACAAGATTCTTGAGATTCTTGGAGACAAGGAGAGAATTCAGTGGTTTGCCAGCAAGTATGCAAATGCTAAGGATGTTTTCTTCCTCGGTAGAGGTTGTGATTATGCTACATCTTTGGAAGGTTCGTTAAAGCTAAAAGAGATTTCATATATTCACTCTGAGGCATATGCGGCAGGTGAGCTTAAACATGGTACTATCTCACTTATCGAAGACGGAGTGCTGGTTGTTTCAGTTGTAACACAGCCTGATTTATATGAGAAAATGATTAGCAATATTGTTGAGGTAAGAACTAGAGGCGGATATATATTTACTTTGACCAACAAGGGCAATTTTGTTATGGAAGACACTGCGGATTTCACAGTATATATTCCTAATACCCATCCGTGCTTTGCACCGTCACTCGCAGTTGTTCCTCTTCAGTTATTTGGCTATTATGTTTCAGTAGCTAAGGGACTTGATGTTGATAAGCCAAGGAATCTGGCAAAATCAGTTACAGTAGAGTAACAACAGGCATTTAGGAGGATATAATTAAAATGAGTAAGGCACGTAGAAAGAAGAATAAGAAATTAGGAATAATCTTATTGGTAGAGGTGTTGATTTTTATCGGTCTGGCAGTTGGATTTGGCTGGTATTATATTAACAGTAAATTGGATATGGTAACAGATGAAGAAGCTGCAAATCAGGATATTGATGTAAGTGATGCAGTGACAGATGTTATGGCTGATAAATATAAGACTATCGCACTTTTCGGTCTTGATAACCGAGAGGGCGGTGATATGAATAAAGCAGGAACCGGTCACAGTGATGCTATTATTATTGCAAGTATTAATAATGAGACTAAAGAAGTTAAGCTTGCATCTGTTTATCGTGATTGTTTCCTTGAGATTGCAAAGGAAGGTGAAGGAACACAGAAGGTCACTCATGCTTATATTTTAGGTGGACCGACATGTTCAGTTGAGACTCTTAACAAGAACCTTGACCTTAATATAACAGATTATGTATCTGTTGACTTTGAAGCACTTGCAAAAGCTATTGATGTTTTAGGCGGTGTAACAATTAATGTCAAAGAGAAAGAACTTACTAATCTCAACCGTAACCTTGACGAGCAGGTTAGAGTAACAGGAATTGCTTCGGAAGGAGTATGGTCTTCGGGTGAGCAGGTGTTAAATGGTACGCAGGCTACAGCCTATGCAAGAATCCGTAAGGTGGGTAATGGTGATTTTGAACGTACACAGAGACAGCGTAAAGTTGTAGCAGCTATGATTAAGAAGGCTAAACAGTCTGATCTCTCTACTCTCAATGATATGTTAAATGAGATTATACCACTCGTGGCTACCAACATGACAAAGAGTGAGATATTATCTTTGGCAAAGAGTACATTCAGTTATGAACTTGGTGACAATATCGGTTTCCCTCTGTCAAATACAACTCCTAACTTAGGTAAGCAGAAGGGTAGTGTAGTAGTACCGGCAGATTTGTTGAGCAATGTTAAACACTTACATAGTTTCTTGTATCCGGAGGATACGGAGTATACTCCATCTAATGAAGTTCAGAGAATAAGTGCAGCTATTACTAATGAAACAGGTGTTGGTGATATGTTTACTGATGATAAGTCTACAGAAGCACCAACTCAGACCAATTCAGATGAATGATATGATTACCGGATATTTTCAGATCTAAAACAATAAATATGAATTTTTAAAAGGACAGATACCATACTGCTATAAACAGTTGGTAACTGTCTTTTTTTGATTTTATTATTATCCGGTATTTGCGTGTTCTTGTTGAAAAGAGACTGTAAAAGTGTTAGTTTATAAGTAGTGGTAATGCTTGAACGAATAACAGGAGGTAAGAGGTTATGAGGAGAAGGATGATTGGATTGATGATGTGTTTATCTCTGGCAGGAAGCGTAGCCATAGAAGCAGATGCGAAAGCATTGGGCAAAGGTGATGTCATTGATGAGGAAAGTATGCAGTTAATTCAGAATGGGGATATATTGGTTCCTTCAACGGATTATTCATTTGATATTGAAAATATAAGGTCTTATTATGACGGTGAGGAGGATACTTCCGATAACGAACAACAGTTAGCAGCTCAGAAAATAAGAAAGAATAATGATGAAACTCTCAAAGAACGTAAAGAGGCGTGTGCACAGGCTCTGTATGAAGGGATGACGAATTTTAAGGAAAGTGTTGTTGTCACGGAGTATGCTCTTTCAAAGGAAGAGTTTAAAGATGTTATATCTAATCTTGTTAACAGCAATCCGGAACTGTTTTATATCGGACAGGCTTACGGTGTTAAGTCATTTTATCTGTCTGGAAATTCGGGCACTCAGATTGTGAAGGAGTGTATGGGCTTTTATGAGTGTCAGTCCCCTATACGGGAGCTGAGAACGGTGTCGGGAGTTGAAAGAGAAGTAACGGTTGGATATACTTCTATTGATAAAGATAAGATAAAGAATGATCAGCATATATTAAATGATATAAAAGACGGCATTTTAAAAAAGACAATTACATCGAATATGAGTGACGTTGAAAAAGCGGTATTGTTGCATGATTACCTGGCTCTTCATATGGAGTATGATTATGAAGCTTATTTAGAGAACAAAGTAAACAATACTAATAAATATGACGAATCTGACTATGATATTTATGGTGCTTTGATAAATGGAAAAGCAGTATGCCAGGGATATACACTTGCTTACAAATATCTTATGGAGGAAGCAGGTGTAGAAAATGTTGGATTTGCTTCTAGTGAAACGCATATATGGAATACGGTTACAATGGGAGATGACAGCTACTATGTTGATTGTACCTGGGATGATCCGGGTTGGGACACATTGGGCAATGTTAAACACAGATATCTGTTAAAAGGAGAGAAAGATTTCAAGAATCACGGCGTTATAGAACGAACCGACAAAGAGTGTAACGGTGAGCTTTATAAGAATGCGTTCTGGAATGATATAAACAGTGGTATTTTTTGTAAAAACGGAAAATTTTATTACATTAATGAAGATGGTAAACTGTGTATAAGAGATAGTATTGATGACGGTGCAGAGGTCAAGGTTAAAGATTTTTCTCTGACGGAAGATGAAGACTGGAACTATGTCAATGCTGCAAAGATTGCGCTTGGTAATAATTATATAGTTTATCATGATAAGAAGAATGTATATGTGTATAATTGTGCTGATGATAAGAAGAAGGTTCTTTTAACACCGAAGATGGATGGTGATGAGTACATTTACGGATTATCAACAGATGATGATGTATTGTCATATGGTACTAGAAATACCGATGAAATGAAAGAGGGCCTTACCAAACAGCAGATATATACTTATGAGTTGCCGGAAGATCCTTTTGATATACCAATAAAGGATATTTCGATAGAGGGTCCTGATAAATTGTATATAAGAATGGAAAATGGTCAAAAAGTATATGATAAAGCATCGCTTGCAACGCACATTTTACCTGAAAATGCTACAGATCAGCGAATAAGATCATGGAAGAGCAGCGATAAGAATGTACTTCTGATAGATATTAATGGCAGTATTAAAGCGATATCTACGGGAGAAGTTAAAGTAACTGTAGAAACAATGAGCGGCAATAAAGCGGAAAAAAACATCAGTGTTGTATATGACGGAGATATAGTAAGAGAAGATGGCGTGGTATTACATTATGATGATGGAAAGTTGCTTACTAATAGATTTTATAGTGAAAATGGTAAGAAATATTATTTAGGTGCTGACGGTATACCTTTGAAGGGATTGCAGATTATATTTGATGATACATATCTATTTGATAATGATGGAGTAATGTTAACCGGTTGGCAGACTATTGATTCCGGTAATTACTACTTTAATAATAAGGGCGTAATGCAGAAAGCATGTTTCCTGGATTATGGTGGTAAGAGATATTTCCTCGATAATAGTGGTAAAATGGTTACAGGACTTATCGGTATCAATGTAAATGCATATTTGTTTGATAATAATGGTGTGATGCTTACAGGTTGGCAGGATATTAAAGGTTCCGGGATGCATTATTTTAATTCTATCGGTGCAATGCTTACCGGCTGGCAGGATATAGATGGTCACACATATTACTTTAATTCTAATGGAGTGATGTTAACCGGCTGGCAGGATATAGAAGGCAACACTTATTATTTTGATGAAAAAGGAGTGTTACTTACCGTAGGCTGGCAGACTATAGAGGGCAAGAAGTACTATTTCAATATGCAGGGTGTTCCGGTTAAAGGCTGGCAGACTATAGAAGGAAAGAGATATTATTTTAATACCGGTGGAGTAATGCTTACAGGCTGGCAAAAGATAGGAAAGAAGAAATATTATTTTGACAAGAAGGGAGTTATGTCAACCGGCTGGAAGAAGATAAAGAAAAAGAAGTACTACTTTGACAAGAAGGGAGTTATGTCGACCGGTTGGAAGAAGATAAAGAAAAAGAAATATTACTTTAATAAGAAGGGTGTTATGTTAACCGGCTGGCAGACTATTTCGGGCAAGAGGTATTATTTTACCAAGAAGGGTGTTATGGTTAAAGGTTTGCAGGTGATAAAGGGTGTTTCTTATTACTTTGCAAAGGATGGACACTTTATAAGTTGAGGGTTGGTATTTCTAAACTTAAGTTTTCGGTTTTACTTATGTGCATACTTTACAGTTCCCAAAAAGACACGTTCTCACTCCGTTGCAAGCGTAGCGGTACTAATGCACCAAAGTACGGTGCAAAGTACCGACGGTTGCAAAGGGTCTGTTTTGGGATTCTGTAAAGTATGCACAGCGCAATTTACGATACATAAAGTTTAGAAATTACTTTGTGACATGAGAAGTACGAAAGGTGAGGATTTATATATGAGAATTGGAAATGTAAAAATCAATATATTAAAACAGATGTTGGTATTATCAATGATTATACTTGCATTTGGATTTACAAGTAAGGCAGCGGGAGTTAGTGACTATGGGGCACTTAAGGTATCGGGAAGATATCTTACAAGTTCTAAGACAGGTGATAAGGTGATACTTAGAGGTGTCAGTACACACGGTATCAATTGGGATGTTGGATATCCATATATTTCTAAGGATGCATTTTCTACTCTTAAGGATGAATATGCTGTGAATGCAATACGACTTGCCATGTATACGACAGAGTATTTTGGCTACTGCGATAAGGCCGGCGCCGGAGAGTCACAGGAGAGTGTAAGAAGTACATTGAAAGAGCGAATTGATAACGGTGTCAAAGCTGCGACTGAGCTTGATATGTATGTGATAATAGACTGGCATGTACTTAACGATCAGAATCCTAACAAATATAAGAAAGAAGCAAAAGCATTTTTTAAGGAGATATCAGAGAAGTATGCATCGTATGACAATGTTTTATATGAGATATGTAATGAGCCCAATGGCGGTACAAGCTGGTCGGATATATCAAAATACGCAAACGAAGTAATTCCTGTTATCAGAAAAAATGATTCAGATGCGGTGATAATAGTTGGCACTCCTACCTGGTCGCAGGATGTTGATATAGCAGCAGAAAGTCCGCTGGCATTTGATAATATTATGTATACCTTACATTTTTATGCTGCAACACACAAGGATAATTACAGGGATAAGCTTAAGAAGGCACTTGATAAGGAGCTTCCTGTGATGGTTACTGAGTACGGTCTTTCGGAGGCAAGTGGTAATGGCAATATTGATACATCAGAAGGAGCAAAATGGCTTGACCTTCTTGATGCGAATAGTATAAGTTATTTTGCATGGAGTCTCAGTAATAAAGATGAAAGTTCAGCACTTCTTAAAGCAGGTAGTTCGAAGAAGAGCGGATGGAGTGAAGGTGATCTTTCTAAGGCGGGAAAGTGGGTATTTTTGCAGTATAAGAAAAGAGCGGGAGTGACGAATGTTGATACGCTTAGAAAGGTTATAGGTTTAAAGCTAAAGAATGTTAAGGGTAAAAAAATAAGAGTGAAGTGGAGTGCCGTGTCAGGCGCAGATGGATATCAGATTGTATATTCCACAAATTCAAAATTTAAGAAATCCAAGAAAAAGCAGGTGACGTCGACTGCTGTCAAACTATCAAAACTTAAGAAGAAAAAGACATATTATGTAAAGCTTCGCGCGTATAAAAATGCGGGCGCTGGCAAGAAGTTTGGTAAATATAGTGCGGTTAAGAAGATAAAGATTAAAAAATAGTGCAAATCTTACAATTTTATGTAAAATGCCTCAAACCCCTTGAAAATGAAAAAATCAGATACTATAATGAGTAAGATTTGTTATAGGAATGAAGAGACTTGAATATTTGGAGGCGTTATTGCAATGAGAAAGAATCTGAGAAATGCATTGTTAATGAGTGGATTGCTTATAGGAATGATCTTATCATCAACACATTCGGTTGCTAAAGAGATAACTATAGACGCAAAGCCCGTTACGACTGAGACTACTACAACACAGGCGGCTACAACTGATAATATAAGCACTACTGATGCAAAGACAGAGAAGACAACGGAAGCTGCGACTACTATTAATGCAACCACTACGGAGGCGACCACCGAGCAGTCTACAGAAGCTCTTGAGGAGGAAGACGGAAAGTGGAATGACAGCAAGACAAGCTATATAGTAGATGGCGAGAAGGTAAAAGGCTGGCATAAGATAAAGGGAAAAAGATATTATTTCAACAAAAAGGGAAAGTTGTATACAAAGACAGGTCTTCAGACAATTGGAAGCAAAACTTACTACTTTGATAACGATCATTATGTTTTGAGCGGAGTTATCGAAGATGATGACAAGCACTACTACTTCAGAAAGAAAGATGGTGCAAGAATCGAGGAGGAGGGTGTCAACAAAGTAGATGATACTTTCTTTCTGGTAGGTAAGGGTGCAGCACTTTCTAAAGGTTGGTATCGAGATGATAACGGAAAACGTTATTATTTTGACAAGAAGAGTTATGAAGGTCATGTTGGCTGGCACTATGTAGGAAAATATAAATTCTATTTTGATAAGAAAGCACAGCTGGTACAGGATGTAAGAAAAGTTCTTACGAAGAAACAGAAGAAGAATTACATGGTCAGAGTTAACCGTACAGCAAGTTGTGTTACCGTATATGCAAAGGACGGCTTGAAGGGATATAAGATTCCTGTAGTATCTTTCGTATGTTCAGCAGGTAAGGATACACCGACTGGTTCATTTACTATTAAGGATAAGCTTAGATGGCATGAGCTTATGGGACCTTGCTGGGGACAGTGGTGTATGCATCTTACAACGGATATATTGTTCCATTCTGTATATTATGACAGAGAAAGAGATAACAAGTCGTTAAATGTCAACGCATACAATAAGCTTGGAACAATGGCTTCACACGGATGTGTCAGAATGACCGCCGGAGACTGCAAGTGGTTATATGATAACTGTAAGGTTGGAACTAAGGTTGTTATATACAACAGCAAGAAGAATCCAGGACCATTTGACAAGCCTACGGCTGAGAAGCTTAGTTCAGGACATACATGGGATCCTACTGATCCGGCATTTAAGTAATATTTACTGCATGATTTCGAAGATGATTCGGGGTCATGCAGTTTTTATTTGTTTGAAAAGATATTTGGGAAATTGCGAAACTTCTTTTGTCATACCCAATACTCTTTTGAAGGGGGAAATGTTGAATGAAATCATTGAGGATTGAAACTGTTAAGAACAGATTCAAAATGAGTAAGATTAAGATTCTTCCTGTTATGAGAGTATGGTTTTAAGATGAAGAAGAAAATTCCTTGTTTCTGACAGACAAAAGTGATATAATATTTCAGATTGATTTTAGATAACGAATCAATGATAGTTATGAATAATATGATATGGATGTCAAAAGTATCTTTTGCCACCAAATGATATACGAGTTGCTCTATTACTTCGTAATTCCTGCAACTCTACAAACATTCGGAATCCACTGGTTTTCAAAGAAAACCGTTACTTCCTCATGTTTGGTCGTGTCATAAAGTCAAACTGTATTTTGTGTAAGCACAAAGCAGTTTGGACTTTTGACACTTATATCATAATATTAATTTGCAATATATAAGGAGGACCACAAAATGGCAACATCGTACAATCACAGACTGATTGAAGGTAAATGGAAGGAGAGATGGGAGAAAGATCCTATCAATGTTGAAGACGGTAAGAAACCGAAATACTACTGTCTTGATATGTTTCCGTATCCATCAGGAAACGGACTTCATGTTGGACATTGGAGAGGATATGTAATCTCGGATGTATGGAGTAGATACAAACTCATGCAGGGATATTACTTAATTCACCCGATGGGATGGGATGCATTCGGACTTCCGGCTGAGAATTATGCTATCAAGCATGGTATTCATCCATCTATCTCTACAGCTGAGAATGTTGCTAATATCAAGAAGCAGATCAATGAGATAGCTGCTATATACGATTGGGACAGAGAGGTTAATACTACAGATCCTAACTATTATAAGTGGACTCAGTGGATATTTGTTAAGATGTTTGAAAAGGGACTTGCATATGAGAAGGAGATGCCTATCAACTGGTGTCCTTCATGTAAGACAGGTCTTGCTAACGAAGAAGTAGTAGATGGTAAATGTGAGCGTTGCCACAGCGAGGTTACCAAGAAGAATCTTCGTCAGTGGATGCTCAAGATTACAGCTTATGCTGACAGATTGTTAAATGATCTTGATAAGCTTGACTGGCCTGAGAAGGTTAAGAAAATGCAGACAGACTGGATCGGTAAGTCTTACGGTGCAGAGGTTGATTTCAAGGTTGACGGAATGGATGAGAGCATTACCGTGTATACTACAAGACCAGACACACTCTATGGTGCAACATTTATGGTACTCGCTCCTGAACATGCACTTGCAGCAAAGCTTGCAACAGATGAGACAAGAGAAGCAGTTGAGAAATATATCTATGATGCATCGATGAAGTCTAACGTAGACCGTATGCAGGATAAGGAAAAGACAGGTGTATTTACCGGTTCTTATGCAATCAATCCGTTAAATGGTGCAAAGACTCCTATATGGTTATCAGACTACGTACTTGCAGATTACGGTACAGGAGCTATCATGTGCGTACCTGCTCATGATGACAGAGACTTCGCATTTGCTAAGAAATTCGACCTTCCTATCGTTCAGGTAATCGCTGAGGACGGTAAGGAAATTGAGAATATGGAAGAGGCTTATACAGAAGCTAAGGGAACAATGATCAATTCTGGTGAGTGGAACGGAAGAGAGTCAGCTGACCTTAAACGCGAAGCACCTGAAATGATCGAGAAGATGGGATATGGTAAGAAGACTGTTAATTACAAGCTTCGTGACTGGGTATTCTCACGTCAGAGATACTGGGGCGAGCCTATTCCAATCATTCACTGTCCTGACTGTGGTGCAGTTGCAGTTCCGGAAGATCAGCTTCCTGTACTTTTACCTGATGTTGAGAAGTACGAGCCAACAGGAACAGGTGAGTCACCGCTTGCAGCAATAGATTCATGGGTTAATACCACATGTCCTAAGTGTGGTAAGCCTGCAAAACGTGAGACAAACACTATGCCTCAGTGGGCTGGATCATCATGGTATTTCCTTCGATATGTTGACAGCAAGAATGACAAGGCTTTGGTTGACAAGGAGAAAGCAGACAAGTATCTCCCTGTTGATATGTATATTGGAGGCGTTGAGCATGCAGTACTTCATTTGCTCTACTCACGTTTCTATACCAAGTTCTTAAATGATATAGGTGTTGTTGATTTTGATGAGCCATTCAAGAAGCTGTTCAATCAGGGTATGATCTGTGGTCGTGATAAGGATACAGGTGCTGCTACTAAGATGAGTAAGTCACTTGGTAATATCGTATCACCAGATGATATGGTAAGAGATTATGGTTGCGATGCATTAAGACTCTATGAGCTCTTTATCGGACCACCTGAGCTTGATTCAATCTGGGATGATAGAGGAATAGATGGTGTATATCGTTTCCTTGCAAGATTCTATACAATGGTTATGAACAACATTGAGAAGAATGCAGAAGAGACAGATGAGTTAGTTAAGCTTCGTCATAAGCTTACACATGTAATTACAACCCGTCTTGAGAGCTTCTCGCTTAATACAGTTATTTCCGGATTTATGGAGTATAACAACAAGTTTGTAGAGCTTACCAAGACTACAGGTGTTGACCGTGAGACATTAAAGACTATGGTAAGACTTATTGCACCATTTGCACCTCATGTTGGTGAGGAACTTTGGGAGAGCTTAGGAGGCGAAGGATCTGTATTTGCTGCAGGATGGCCGACATATGATGAGGAAATGATTAACGATAATGTTATCACAATTCCTGTTCAGATTAACGGTAAGACAAAAGCAACGATTGATATTGCGGCTGATGAAGCTAAGGATGCTGTTCTTGCCAAGGGTAAAGAGGCACTTGCTGATAAGCTTGATGGACTTAATGTGATTAAAGAGATTTATGTTCCCGGCAAGATTGTGAATATAGTTGCAAAATAAATTTGGGTTTATCGAGCTGTTTGTATGACGGACGCACAATTATTATTGATTGCAAGTTGTGATCGAAACTTATTATACGTATTGATATTGTGTACGGCTCCAGTGACAGTCATAATTGCTGCGGGACCCGCTTGCGCTCTCGTTGCTCATTGTAGCAGTACTAAATTCGTAGTCACACCAGTGTGCCTACTCATTAAATACTGACAATTCGCAAAAGCCCTCCGCAATCTATGAACTGTCAGCTGCTCGCCGCTTCACAATACTCAAAGTTATTGAAAGTTTCGAATTCAGTTTATATAAAATATTCAATTAATAATTGTGCTGTGTGTTGGAATAATTTACAAAACAGCTCTGGCCGTAGGGCATTGGCGGCTGTCGGAAGAGTAAGCAGAAATTACATAACGTATCAATCAACATATCTTTATGACAACCGACCTGTCCAAGTAAGGACTAGCGAAACTCTCGAAAACGTAGATTTCGCATAGTCAGTTTG
>CADBCZ010000016.1 GCA_902793335.1 uncultured Lachnospiraceae bacterium | reverse complement strand
GTATGCAGGTATCGCACCAATGCCTTATGGTTCAGCAGGCAAGAATAAGGACTACGCCACCAAGCAAGGTAATCGCAGACTGCAAGCGACCATTTACTATCTGGCGGTACAGCAGATTCAGATTTCTCCAAGTGGTAAGCCGAGAAATCCATATTTCCGCAATTACTATGAGGAAAAGCTTCTTGAAGGTAAGAATCCGAAGCAGGCTCTGATATGTATATCAAGAAAACTGGTCAAGGTCATATATTCTATGCTTAAGAATAAGACATCTTATGCGATGCCAGAAGTTCTTGAATGTAAGGAAGATAAGGTATCAGATTCCTGTGATGTAACGAAAGAAGCATCGTAGGAATAAGAGGTTAGTTAAAGTTTTTGAAGTATTTGTCGTAGAAGTATAGCAGTATCTAATTTGCTGTGATAGAATGGCAGTGGCTGAAAGTATTACAGAGACTGGAGGTGGCTGTCATCAAGAATAAGAAAATATTGAAGTGTCTGCTGATGATGGTTGTCAGTCTGATTCTGGTACTCAATTTTTCAATAGATGTATCGGCAAGCAGTGGTTATTATAGACAAGAGGCGGATGCTTGCATAACCATTAGTCAAAGACTCACTGTCAAGACCAGCTATGGAAAGTCAAGTAGTATTTCAGGTGCAGATAATATTGCAGATGCTGCTAGATTAAAAGAATATTATAAGCAGGCTGAGAAATATGGAACAGGTTCAATAAAAGAATTAGAAAATGGAAGATTTCGTTTCTATGAAGAGATTAAACCAGCTAGAACGAACGGGGAAATGGCTGGAGCAAGACATGTAAGAGAATGGGATCCTTACTCAGGATTAAAAAGAGACTGGTACGAGACGATTGACCATAACGGAAATATAAGACAAGTTCGACCGGATCCTAATATAACTGGGGGAGTAAAAGTTCACTATATGTTTGATTCTGAAGGAAAATATATTGGTAAATGGAGTCCGGAATAAAGGAGATTAGCATGAAACAGCCAACTAAGGAAGAAATAACTCAAAATGTAAAATTGTTTTTAGATGGTAAAAAGAATAGAGAAGATGTCTGTTCGTGGGCAATTAATTTTATTAGGAATGACGAAGGGATAATTATTGATGATGTAGAAGCATGGCATTATCTAGTGGAAATATCCAACATAGACGAAATGCTAGCACCAGGAGAGTATCTTTTTACTAAAGAAGATATAGATGATGTGGTAAAAAAATATTCTTAGACAACATAACTAAGCCTCCCACAGGCAGGCTTAATAAGAGCCATATGGGCATTTGGTTTTAACAATATTATTACACAAACTTAACATCCTCATAAGGCTTACCGCTTTTAAGTATTGCATATACAACAGTTGTCAGTTTTCTCGAAACTGCACCGATAGCTACAAGATGATGTTTTCCCCGGGCTCGCTTTTTCAGATAATAATCATTAAAGGCACTACCATGGAAAACACAACAGCTGGCGGCAAGAAAGAGTGTATGCCTAAGATAGGATGAACCACGTTTGGACATACGGTTATGAGTGGAGCAGTATGCACCGGATTGATGAACTGTCGGATCAATGCCTGCATAGGCAACAAGAGCTGATGAATTTTTGAAACGGTGTATGTCACCAATCTCAGCTAGTATACATGCGGCAGATATAGGTGTTAAGCTTGGTATAGTGTGAAGATAACAATCAAATTTGTTGTAGTAGGATAATATTTCGTTATCTAACTCAGTTATCTGATCATTAAGAAGTTTTAATCGATCAATTAACTGTTTTAATTGAAAGGCGAAGGCGCTTTGTGCTATTTTAATACCGAAAGTATTTATCGCAGATTCTTTCAGTTCACCGGCTTTGCCTGCTGAAAATCTGTTATGACTGTTTACTTTCAAAATATCATGGAGCTCATCGATTGAAGCCTTGGCAATATTCTCTGGCAGGAGATATTTTTTGAGGATTGCAAGAGATGAGCTTCCGTATTTATCATTGAATATCTTTTCGTATTCAGGATAAATCTGCTCGAGGATTGTATTGATGCGAAGTTTTATTTCAGTACGCGCAGAAATCACATTTGCTCTATATCTGCACAGTTGTCGAAGTGACAATAAGTTGTCATTTGCAAGTGTTGTTGTAGTAAACTGACCGAAACGTATTACCTCAGCAATGAGAAATGAATCTTTGGAATCATTCTTTGTTTGACGTATGTAAAGATTTCTAAAACTGTCAGACTGTAAAGGATTAATGACATAAACAGTTATTCCGCGTGAAATAAGGTATGAATATATGGTGTACCAGTAATGACCTGTAGCTTCCATACCAACAACATAGTTTTCATCCGATATGTGCTCACTTATATAATCCATAAGTTTGTCAGCACCTTTATGGTTGGAAGAAAACTTGAGAGACTTGGAAATAAGATTTCCGGAAGAATCTACGATAGATGCTTCGTGGTATTGTTTGCCAATATCAATTCCGATATAATACATATAGTACCGCCTTTCGTGTAAGGTTGATGGGTTACAAAATTGAATAGATAGAATCCTGCTGCTCTTAGAGGTTACAACCTAGTTCGATATACGAAGTACAGAAAAACTGCCAACATCCAGCTAATACGTAACATCCTGCAAAGAGAGAGGGAACAGTCTTACTGTGACGAAGTCAATGAAGTGCTTCAAGGGTGGAGACGTACACCTCTATCTATTACAGAATGATTATCCAATAGGACAGCAGATGAATCAATGTGAATGATTCTGATCTACCTCTTTAGCATACTAGGGTGGAAGTGAGACGAAGTTTTCACCAATAAATCCTGGACCGTTAGATATAAATGATGCAAATTCATTTAGAAGTGCAACATATACAAGGAAGGTTTTGACTGAAGATACAACATTTTATAGAGTATATTCATCAGAAAGTAATAGAATTGGACCTTATATGACAAGAACGCCTCAAAATGGAGTTATGCAATCACAATTAGATTTGGCTCTTAATCCTGATTGGGGAAATAATGCCACGAATGTTGAACTGGTTACTGTACCTAAAGGAACAACGATTTATGAAGGGGTTGCTGCACCACAAACAATAAATGGTGGCGCAGGAAATCTATTAGGTGGAGGAAATCAGATTTTTATAAACAGAAAGGACTTAGATGCATCATGGTTTCATCATTAACATGTGAATGTTGTAATAGATATGAAACAGATATTAATTCTGTCAATTCATTTAATGAGATAAAACTTTTTTTTGATGAGCAAGTGAAAATTGGTGTTTATCTTGAAGAGCAAGTTTTAAAACCGTATTATGTTTGGGAAGATGATAAAGAACATAAAGAATATTATGCAACAAAATGGTATAGGTGTATGGTATGTGGGTGTTTATGGGAAATTAAATATCCCGATTTTCCATCAAAGGGTTTTGTAAAAAAATATGATGATGGGATTTATACTGGAACAATTGTGATTAACAATAATGAAGAATCAAAAAAGGCAGATATTGTATTAAAATCAAAATTAAACGATAATGTATATTATATGTTTTCTGATGAGATATTTATTCATGGTGATAATAAAAGTATAACTATTCCTTTGGATTCAAATGCTATATGTTTTTATGATATGTATTATGTACAGGATGAGTTGTTTATTGTTGTATCTACAAATAAGGATTATGATTATTTATATGTTTTAGATGAAAAAAGAATGATACTTCAAAAAAGAGGATTGACAAAATAGTTTTATTGATTGTCAATACTTTAGCACCAACAACCCCTCTCATCAAAGTCAACCAAAGTAAAACCTACCACCATCCCGAACCCGAATCGCCTCTCAGCTACGCTGATGTCAGTCGATGAGGGTGAGGGGCGGGACAGCGAGTTGCGGTAGTAACGAGCAAGAAATAGCGTTTTTAACCCCAGTTGGGAATACTTTAGAAAAACAGAATAATGAATCTTCAGTTTAGTACTAATAAGCTGATATCAAAGCACTCTTAGCAAAATTATTTTGTTGGGAGTGTTTTGCTTATGTCAAAAAAAATTACTTGACAGGTGTTCCTTTTTTATGTATACTTACGTTTGTTGTTGTAAAGTAAAATATATTTACAAGGATGGATTGTTAGTGGAAAAGAATGTTTATCGCGCATTACTTTATGATTTCTATGGAGAATTGTTAACAGAGCACCAGAAACAAGTGTATTCAGATCATGTGATTGACGATCTGTCATATACTGAGATAGGAGCTAATGCAGGAATAAGCAGACAGGCGGTATTTGATCTTGTGAAAAGGTGCGATAGTATTCTTGAAGATTATGAGAATAAGCTTAAGTTGATTAAGAAATTCCTTGATACTAACGAGAGAATAAGCAGGATTCACGAGCTTTCAGAAGATTTGATGAAAAGCACTGATGACGATAAGTTAAGAAGTAAGATTAGCGAGATAGAGAAGATATCGAAAGATATATATGAGAGTTATTGAGATAGATTAGTAGGTTTTAGATTGGTTTGGATAGTTACTTGGAGGTAACATATGGCATTTGAAAGTATATCGGATAAATTACAGGGTACTTTTAAAAAGTTAAGAAGCAAGGGAACACTTACAGAGGCAGATGTTAAAGAGGCAATGAAGGATGTCAAGCGTGCACTTCTTGAGGCAGATGTTAACTTTAAGGTTGTTAAGCAGTTCATCAATGCCGTAAGTGAGAGAGCTGTCGGTGAAGATGTTCTTAAAGGTCTTAACCCCGGTCAGATGGTAATTAAGATCGTTAAGGAAGAGATGGATAAGCTTATGGGCTCTGAGACAGAGGAGATTAAGCTTCTTCCTTCTAATGAAGTTACCGTTATTATGATGTGTGGACTTCAGGGTGCAGGTAAGACGACAACCGTTGCAAAGCTTGCCGGTAAATATAAAGAAAAAGGTAAGAGTTGTTTACTTACTGCATGTGACGTATACAGACCTGCTGCTATTAAGCAGTTGCAGATTAATGGTGAGAAACAGGGAGTTCCTGTATTTACGATGGGTGATCAGAATTCACCTGTGGATATTGCCAAAGCAGCTATAGAGCATGCGGCTAAGAATAATATAAGAATAGTATTCCTCGATACAGCAGGTCGTCTGCATGTTGACGAAGGAATGATGGATGAGCTTAAGGCCATCAAGGAAAATGTTGCAGTTACATATACCATTTTGACAGTAGATGCTATGACCGGTCAGGATGCGGTAAATGTTGCATCAAGCTTCAATGAACAGGTTGGAATTGACGGTGTGATCCTTACCAAGTTAGATGGTGATACAAGAGGTGGTGCAGCGCTTTCGATACGTGCAGTTACCGGAAAGCCAATCTACTATGCAGGTATGGGTGAGAAATTGTCAGATCTTGAACAGTTCTATCCATCGAGAATGGCAAGTCGAATACTTGGCATGGGTGATGTTGAGTCACTTATAGAGAAGGCTCAGACTGCGATAGATGAAGAGAAAGCCAAGGAGATGGAGCAGAAATTCAAGAAGGCTTCGTTCGACTTTAATGATTTCTTGGATAGTATGGCGCAGATGGAGAAGATGGGCGGCATTCAGGATATGTTGTCTTTGCTTCCCGGAATGGGTAATCAGTTAAGAAATGTTGAGATAGATGAGAAACAGATGAACAGACCTAAGTCGATCATTTTGTCAATGACTCCGGAAGAGAGAAGTAACCCGGATATTATCAATCCGAGTCGCAAACGCAGAATTGCCAACGGTGCAGGAGTTGATATCAGTGAGGTCAACCGATTGCTTAAGCAGTTTGAGCAGATGCGTAAGATGATGAAGCAGATGGGTGGACTGATGGGCGGCAAGAGAAAGGGTCGTTTCCGTATGCCTTTTGGTTTTTGAGTAAAGGATGTAAGAACCATATCGTAAGATTTTTGGTGTTACACATATATTTAGCAGCACATTAGTGCAGATTATGAAGGAGGTGAAATTGTAATGGTAAAGATGAGATTAAAGAGAATGGGATATAAGAGACATCCTTTTTATAGAGTAGTAATCGCAGATGCACGTTCTCCTAGAGATGGTAGATTCATCGACGAGATTGGAACTTATGATCCTAATCAGGAGCCAAGCGTAATCAAGATCGACGCTGAGGCTGCTAAGAAGTGGCTTGCTAACGGTGCACAGCCTACCGAGACTGTAGCTAAGCTTTTAAAGCAGGCAGGAATCGAGAAGTAAGACTTGGGAGGAATTCGTAGATGAAGGAATTAGTTGAAGTTATTGCAAAATCCCTAGTTGATCATCCTGAGGCTGTGGAGGTCATCGAGACTACGAAAGATGACACCGTTTATGTAGAACTCAAAGTTGCCCAAGAGGACATGGGCAAGGTAATCGGTAAGCAGGGAAGAATTGCCAAGTCAATTCGAACAGTTGTTAAGGCTGCTGCCTCGAAAGGTGATAAGAAGGTAATTGTGGACATTAAATAGTTTGCTTTTGATGTCTTAATCCCCAGAATATGGTTTCCTGTTTTTTGAAAAGACGCGCTTTCGCTCCGTCGCAAGCGCAACAGTACTAAACTCACAAACATGTTTGTTCGTTAAGTACTGGCGGTTGCAAAGGGTCTATTCAAAAATCAGGAGATCATATTCTGGGGTTGTTTTTTATAGCAAACTGTTTAATGTCCACTAAGGAATAAGAGATATAGATGAGAGGGAGAGGATAGATTGATGGAAGATATGTTTCAGGTTGGAATAATTACGTCACCACATGGAGTTAAAGGTGAGGTAAAGGTGTTTCCGACAACAGATGATAATAAAAGATTCAAGATATTAAAGGATTGTTTTATAGAGTATAAGAATGAGCTTATGCCTGCAAAGGTTAGAAGTTGCAAGTTTTTTAAGAATATGGTAATTCTCGGTTTTGAGGATTTTAATGATATGAATAGTGTTGAAAAATTAAGACAGTGCAAGATATTAGTTGACAGGGAGCATGCTGTAACCTTGGAAAAAGATGAATATTTTGTTGCTGATCTTTTGGGTATGTCAGTAGTTGATGAGGATGGTAAAACATTGGGAGAACTTGTTGATGTAATAGAAACAGGAGCTAACGATGTATATGTCGTTAAGAATGAACAGGGAGATGAACTGCTTATTCCGGCAATCAGGGATTGTATTCTTGACGTAAATATGAATGAACGTGTTATGAAGGTTCATTTATTAAAAGTACTTGATGAGTGATATTGAATAGAATTGGAGAGAATTATGAATTTTCATATATTGACATTGTTTCCGGAAATGATAGTAGATGGATTATCGACTTCGATTACCGGAAGAGCGATGGAAAAGGGTGCTATCACAGTAAATGCTGTTAATATAAGAGATTTTACTACGGAAAAACATGGACATGTAGATGATTATCCATATGGTGGTGGTGCAGGTATGGTTATGCAGCCTGATCCGGTTTACAGGGCGTATGAGTATGTTGTTGAGTCGATTAATTCAAGACAGAGAGATGGTATAACAAGCGTAGAAAGTACAGGGATTGATGAATATATAACAAGTTGTGATAGTATTACGAATAATAGTGAAATTGGTAATACGAAGAAACCGCGTGTTGTATATATGACACCACAGGGCAAGGTGTTCAATCAGAATATAGCAAGGGAATTGTCAAAGGAAGAAGACCTTATATTCTTGTGTGGACATTATGAAGGAATAGATGAGAGAGTATTGGAAATGATCGTTACCGACAATATGTCTATCGGGGATTATGTGCTTACCGGCGGAGAACTTCCTGCTATGGTGATGATAGATGCAATATCAAGACTTGTTCCGGGAGTGCTTGGAAATGACATCAGTTCCGAATTTGAATCATTTAGTGAAAATCTGTTAGAATATCCGCAATATACCAGACCTTATGAATATATGGGCAGAAAGGTGCCGGATGTCCTTCTTTCCGGACATCACAAAAATATTGATAAATGGCGTCATGAGCAGTCTGTTGAGAGAACTAAGGAGAGACGTCCCGATCTCTGGGAGAAATATGTGAAGGATAATAGCAAGTTGTCAGGCAATTTGAAAAAATGAGTCGAGATGACAATAGTTAGTTGATAAAAAGATTTCAGGAGAATAGTTGTGGAGATAGGACAGTACGGATATCAGAAATCAGAATTGTTACAGGTATCAGAACAGATATATGAACTTAAGAGTAAGAAGCAACAGTTAGAACTGCAGTTGTCAAGTGAGGAGTTTCATCAGAAATATATTCCAAAGCGTGAGAATATGATCAAAGCAAGGATAAGAGCCAATCTTCCGTTGATTATTGGATTGTTTTTGGTATTTGTCTTCTGTGTAGTTTTGTGGGTTGAATTCTTTATGGATTATAGTACAAATAGGCAAGATGGTTTCTATGGTGTTTTGTTGCTCGGAAGTGGCTTATTTATTATATTATCAATTAAATACTTATATAAATTGGGTAAAGAAGAATCTGAAATGGCGATACGTTTCATATACAGCAGAAATCCCGATAAGGCTATGCGTTTGGCAGAGAAATATGATATTAAAACATTTCAGGATGACAGGATAAGAACCAAAGCGAAGCTGGATAATCTTAAGGAACAAATACTTGTATATGATAATGAGATTCATAATCTTGAGCTGAGACAACAGGAAATTATCGATGAAAAGATAAAACAGGAAGAGACACTTAAGAAGCAAAATGTTACCAAAGAAGCAGATAGTAGCGAGACAGAAAATGAGAAGATGGCTGCTAAGTCAGGAGGTGTATCTCTTTCCTTAAAAGAGGAAGATGACTTCATAACAGATATAAGAGAGCTTGATGAGTATTATACAAAAGAGCAGAACTATATTTTGATGATAATGAAAGATCTTGATTTCAAGTTGACTACGATTGAGAAAGATATAGCTAATATTGATGTGGAAATGCAGATGGCCAAAAAGAGAATATCCATTTTTGCTGTTGCATTTATATGTGCTGCTTTTGTTCAAGCTTTCATTCCAGGGTTTGTTGGATATATCTATGGACTTACGTGTCTGATAGTTAGTTTATATGCAGTATTTGCCATAGAGCGTGCCTGTAGAGGTCCTGTAATACGTTATCTTGTTGAAAAAGAGAGTGAGCTTGTTGCTGAGTATTGTTTCAGAAATGATGTTGTACCTCTCAAGCAGAAAAAGAAGGAGTTACAGCTTCTTATGAAACAGCAGGAGGAAGCATTAGAGGATATTAAACGCAAGAAAAGAGCTTTGTAAATTATATTATATACTTAAAGTTAAAAAACACTTGCAAAATCTATTCTTTTATGTTACATTATTTAAGTTGCAATTTCATTATGTGATTTTGCATTAATTTTGATGGTCCTCTGCAAGTTGCCAAGGGCGTGAATAATCCTTGTAAGAACATCTTATATTTTAAGGAGGTTCGTTATGAACGATATTATTAAGAACATTGAAGCTGCTCAGTTAAAGAGTGAAATTACAGAGTTTAACGTTGGAGATACAATTAAAGTATCTGCTAAGGTTAAAGAGGGAAACCGTGAGAGAATTCAGGTTTTCGAGGGAACAGTTATTAAGCGTCAGGGTGGAAGCAACCGTGAGACATTTACTGTTCGTAAGAATTCTAACGGTGTAGGTGTTGAAAAGACATGGCCTCTTCATTCTCCAATCGTTGAGAAGATCGAAGTAGTAAGACGTGGTAAAGTAAGACGTGCAAAACTTTATTATTTACGTGACCGTGTTGGTAAAGCAGCTAAGGTTAAAGAACTTATGAAATAATGAGGAAACTCATATATCATTGAATGGCAAAAGGGGCTGGAGTTAATTGACTCTGGCCCCTTTATGCAAAGGGGATTATATTATGGGCAGACGTAGAAGATATAAAAGCAGTTTTGATAGGGACCCTTTTGATCTGAAAGAGTTTATCGCCGAGATTGGTAGATGGGTTATAGCTATATTGGTTGTTGTGATATTTGGATACAGTATAGTCACGTTTGGAGTCCAGACGGTAACAATGGTTGGGCAAAGTATGAGTCCGGCTCTTAATGACAAGGATGTTTTGATTTTGAATAAAAGAGCATATTCGGTTAAAGATCCACAAAGGTATGATATAATAGCATTTAAATTAAAAGAGAGTCCCGACTCGTACTATAATATTAAGAGAATAGTCGGACTTCCGGGAGAAACGGTGCAAATTCGTAATGGAAGAATATTCATTAACGGTGACGCACTAAAGGATCTTCCTTTTGACAGTCTGATAATGACAGAAGGACTTGCGTATGATCCGATAACTCTATCTGATAGTGAATACTTTGTTTTGGGAGATAATTGTAACAATAGTGAGGATTCGAGATATGTCAATATAGGAAATGTCTCAAAAAAGGAAATATCAGGCAGGGTGAGAGTGAGAATAAGTCCTCGAAACGAAATGGGAAAAGTAGATAAAAAATAAAGAAAGAGTAGAGTTTGAATATGAATATACAATGGTATCCCGGTCATATGACGAAGGCCCGCCGTATGATGCAGGAAAATATTAAGTTAATAGATATAGTTATAGAATTATTAGATGCAAGAACTCCGATATCAAGCCGTAATCCGGATATTGATACCCTTGCTAACAACAAATTCCGCCTTGTTATCCTTAATAAGAGCGATTTGGCTGATGCGAAAGCTAATGATGAGTGGAAGGAATATTTTAACAAGCAGGGTATAAATGTTGTAACGATTAATGCCAAGAGCGGTGATGGCATGAAGAATATAACTGCATTAGTTCAGGAATCGTGTAAGGAAAAGATAGAAAGAGACAGAAAAAGAGGCATAATTAACAGACCGATTCGTGCAATGATAGTTGGAATACCTAATGTTGGAAAGTCGACATTTATTAATTCGTATGCTAAGAAGGCTTGCACCAAGGTTGGTAATAAGCCGGGTGTAACTAAGGGAAAACAGTGGATTAAGATCAATAAGAATGTCGAACTGTTAGATACTCCGGGGATTTTGTGGCCCAAATTCGATGATGAAGAGGTTGGTAAGCGTTTGGCATTTATCGGTTCAATAAATGATGATATCCTACCTAAGGTTGAACTTTCTTGTGAACTGATTGATTTTTTGAAAAATAATTATCTTGGAATACTAAGTAATAGGTATAATGTTAATGAGGATAATGAGTCTTCAGAAATTCTTCATGAAATTGCAACTAACAGAGGGTGTATAATGAAAGGCAGCGAGATTGATTACGAAAAGGCTGCTTCAATATTGTTAGATGAGTATAGAAATGGAGTTTTGGGAAGAATCACTTTGGAAAGGCCTTAAGGAGTAATCGGTTACTAGTTTATTTTCAAGGAGAGGTAAAATATGTTAAAGAAAGATAATGCAGAGAATCAAAAAGAAGAAAAGGTTGAAGAAATTAATATTGTCAAAGAGTTGATAGGAATGGCAATATACCTGCTTTCGGTTATTGTGATAGTGTGGTTCATCATTCATTTTGTCGGACAGAGGACGGAAGTAAGTGGCTTGTCCATGTATAATACGTTAGATGATGGTGATAGTCTGTGGGTGGATAAATTGTCATACAGATTCAAAGATCCGGAAAGATTTGATATAGTCGTATTTCCTTACAGAGATAGCGGAGAGTATTTCATTAAGAGAGTAATTGGTCTTCCGGGTGAGAAGGTAAGGATAGATGAAGAGGGAAAGATTTATATAAATGACGAGGTGCTTAATGAGGATTATGGCTATGAGGTGATTATGCCTGAAAATATACGACGGGCGTCGGAAAATATAGTCATAGGTGATGATGAATATTTTGTTATGGGAGATAACCGCAATAACAGTATGGATTCAAGGTTTATTGAGGTTGGTAATATAAAAAGAGAAGAACTTGTTGGAAAGGCAGCATTTAGAATGTGGCCGCTTTCTAAGATAGGGAAAATAGATAAGACATCGGAGGATTAAACTAATGGCGGATAAGAATAAACCTATTGAAAATGAGCAGGGAAACACACAGAAAGAGACTGATCCTGTAAAGGAGATAATCGGTTTTGTATTGTATGTTTTGTTTCTGATCTTTATGGTATGGGTGATAATCACATTTGTAGGCCAGAGAACAGTTGTTGATGGTGAGTCTATGGAAAATAATTTCCATGATGGTGAGAGCTTATGGGTGGATAAGATATCTTACAGATTCAGCGATCCTAAACGTTTTGATGTGGTGGTATTTCCTGTATATGATTCAGATTATTACAGAGCAAGCTATCTGGAAGCGGGTGAAGATATAGATGAAGATGACATGGATCTTGAGGAAGATGAGAAAGAGCTTTTTATTAAGCGTATAATAGCTCTTCCTGGTGAAACGGTAAGGATTGATGATGATGGTTCAATATATGTTAACGGGACACTGCTTGAAGAGAATTATGGCAAGGAAGTAATAAACACAAGTAGTATTGGACGATGCAATGAGGAAGTTAAACTTGGCGATGACGAATACTTTGTTATGGGAGATAACCGTAATGCAAGTGAAGATTCAAGATTCTACGTTGTGGGAAATCTGAAGAGAGAGAAATTAGTTGGTAAGGCGGTATTCAGATTATGGCCGCTTAGCAAGTTTGGACCGATTAAGAAGAATTAAGTTTTTCTTATATCGCTCTGTACAATATATACAGAGCTTAACACAACAAATATGAGTTTTGCAAATGTCTAAAGCTAAAAGATATAATAGAGGAAATGTTTATGGGGATACAGGATATAAAAAAGCAGTTTAATTCTGCGGGAATAGATGAACTAAAGGCACTTATAGATGAATATGGCAGTGATGAAAGAGCGGGAGTTAAAAAGATTGTTGAGTCTGCGGCTAAGAAGATTGTTGCTTATGAAAAAGAAGTTGAGCGTATATATCGTATGAAGGAGTATGAAAGAAAATACGAAAACTGCCGATATATATGTGGAATAGATGAAGTTGGACGTGGCCCGCTTGCGGGGCCTGTTGTGGCGGCTGCGGTTATTTTACCAAAGGATACGGACATATTATATCTTAATGATTCAAAACAGTTCTCGGAAAAGAAGCGTGAGGAGCTATATGAGGAGATAATTTCTAAGGCTGTTGCCTATGGAATTGGATTTGCTGATGAAGATGTGATAGATGAGATTAACATTTTGCAGGCTGATTATGTTGCGATGCGTAAGGCTTTGAGTTGTCTTAGTGTTGAGCCTGACATTTTGTTAAATGATGCAGTGACTATTCCAGAGGTATCGATAAAACAGGTGCCGATAATCAAAGGTGATGCGAAAAGTGTTTCAATAGCAGCTGCAAGTATTGTTGCAAAGGTGACCAGAGACCGTTTTATGGTGGAGATGGATAAGAAATATCCCGGATACGGTTTTGCAAGCAACAAAGGATACGGAAGTGCGGCTCATATTAGTGCTATCAAAGAGATGGGACCTTGTAAGATACACAGGAGATCGTTTATAGGGAACTTTTTGTGATCATTTAACTGATTGCAGATAGGGGGTAGAATACATGCAGATTGGAAATCCGTTGATTAGGAGTTATGATCAAAATATTCAATCTTCAAGAAATGCAGAGCAGACGAAAGGTTCGGAACAGACAGGTCAGGTGAGAAATCAGGCAGACTTGTCAGGACTTTCTGAAGGCTCTGTTTTTCGTGGGGAAATAACTGATATTAATGGGGAACGTGTGACTATTGCTACGGATAATAAGGGGCAGATAACAGCCAGGCTTCAGGCCGATATGGAGCTTACTATCGGTGACAAGATGCTTTTTTCGGTAAAAGAAAACAGCATGAACAATAATACTGCGCAGATATTAATTAAGCCTTTATTTGATTCTCTGTACAGCGCTCAGACGCAGGTTCTTGAAAGAGCTCTTGAAGGAACAGGATTATCTCCTACAGAAAAGAATTTCTCAGCAGCAAAGGAACTTATGGAGGCAGGAATGCCGCTTGATAAAGCAAATATGGTGAAGCTGCTTTCACAGAGTATGAAATTTGAGGGGACATCGATGCATACGTTAGCAGCATTAAATAAGATGAATATTCCTGTGAATGCTGAGAATATTGCTCAATACGAGAGATATGAGAGCTTGAATCATCAATTGTCGGTAGATATAGGAAAGACTGCAGAGGGGATGGCAGACTTTGCAAGTGCGTTTCCAAAGGATATGGAAGGGGCGAAACTTCTATCGGTTGCAAAGGAGCTTATTAATATCTTCAGTCCTGAGGGAGGAGATATTGAAAATGAAGTCCTTAATGCAAAATTATCACAGGAGGCAAATGCGGAAAATACAGGGAATATAAGTGGACAATCGTCAGGTGAAATCAGTGAACTTGCACAGATGTCAGATGCCGGAAAAGAATTTGCGGATTCCAACGTGGAAAACATAAGTGCAAAGACTATGGAAAACGTGGGTGTCAATGGTAATCAGGAAGAGATATCAGAACAGACAGCTCTTTCAAAAGAAATTGTAGACGAAGTTGCCGAAAAGACAGAACTCTCAAAAGAAGAAGTCACAAAACTTGCTGATCAATTGAAAAAAGCAGATGTTCCTAATGAACAGATAAAACAGATTATGAATCAATCGAATGATTCTGGTGATATGCTTAAAAGTATTCTGGAAAATGTTCGTGCATCAGGGAAAAATGATGCAGAGATTAATAATCTTCTTAAGTCTAACGAATTCAAGAAATTATTCACGGATATGGTGAAGAAAGAGTTTTCGTTGAATCCAAACGAGATGAATGATCCAAAGGAAATAGATGAGTTATACAATAAGATAATCAAGCAGACAGAAGGTTTTGAAAACACTATTTCTGCAAAAGGCGGAGATAGTGGAAGTATGCATCAGAATTCACAGAATATGCAACAGAATATGCAATTTATGCAGGAGCTTAATAATCATATGGTATATGCGCAGATGCCGCTTAAGCTTTCTAATCAGAATGCTAATTCAGAACTTTTTGTGTATGCTGATAAAAGGAAGCTTGCAGGCAAGAAGGATGATATTAGTGTTATGTTGCATTTAGATATGGATCATTTAGGTGCTACGGATGTTAAGATCACACTTACCGGAACCAATGTTAATGCAAGGTTCTATCTGAATGACAAAGAGAGTGTCAATATTGTTGCGGATAATATGGATATGTTAGCAAAACAGCTTACGGAAAGAGGCTTTTCATTGACTAATGAAGTTGTACTTAGAGATCCCAAAGACTCATCTAATAAAGTTGTTGATGAGATAGTTGACAGTAATGCAGAGAAGAGTATAAAGAGGTTTACATTTGACGCAAGAACGTAATAATTGGGAATACATCAGCAAACTATAATTATTCTCGCCTCGACAACCCTGAAATCTGGTATGGAAAGGAATTGAACATGCAGGAAGATAAAAATAAAAAAAGAAAAGCGGTAGCCTTAAGCTATGACCCTACGAATTCTGCACCGCAGGTTGTTGCTGCAGGTCAGGGGGCTGTTGCAGACAGGATAATAGAAAAGGCGAAAGAAGCAGATGTTGCAACATATAAGGATGAAGGTCTTGCGGATACGCTCTTAAAGCTTGAGGTTGGAGATATGATACCCCCTGAACTTTACGGGGTGGTAGCAGAAGTGCTTGTGTATGTTGACAAGATGGATAAGATTAAGAGTAAGCTGAATCGTTAAGTTTACTGAAATGTTCGAAGTGTAACAAAGATGCATACATGGAGCCACTAGGCGATATAAATAATATAGTATGGGAGAATGATATAATATGAACAAACGATTGATAGGCGGTGAGATGGAGATGCTTATCAGAAACTACATGGAGAATAACGGTTATCGTATTCTTGAAATGAATTACCGATGCAGGCAGGGTGAGATAGATATTATTGCTGATAATGATAGTTATCTGTGCTTTGTTGAAGTTAAGTATCGTCATGATACATCGCATGGTTTTCCGGAAGAGGCAGTGGATATCAGAAAACAGAGAAGAATATGTAAGGCGGCCGGATATTATATGTATTCTCATGGAATGAATGAATATACTCCTGTAAGATTTGATGTTGCTGGAATATTAAATGACGAGATAAGATATACAGAAAATGCATTTGAGTGGGTGAGGTGACGGATATGAATGTAATGCCGATTGAAGAATTGATTGATAGAGTAACTGATATATGTAAGGATAATTCGGTAGAACATTTAAGTCTTTTCGGATCGTTTGCAACAGGAAAGGCTACGCCGTATAGTGATATCGATTTTGTTGTTTATGGGTGTAAGAATTTGATGAAACTAGAAGAAGATTTAGAAGGCATTGATACATTAAGAAAAATAGATATTTTTGATTATGATAATATTGAAAATGAGTTGTTACTGGAGGATATAAAATTATATGGAAAACAAATATATTAACAGATTCAAGTATATTAACAACCATGAAAAGTGTTGCACCATAAACGAAAAGGACGGAGTCACATATATCACCTTCCCAAAACTTGAAGCTCACAAAGAAGAACTTATTCACGCATTTTCAACAAGACTTGGTGGCGTGTCAAAGGAACATTTATCCGCTATGAATCTAAGCTTTACAAGAGGTGACGATCCGGAAAATGTTATGGAAAACCATAGACGTTTTGCCACTTGCCTTGGATATGATGAGAAAAGACTCGTATTTTCAGATCAGGTTCATAAGACAGATTTTCACAAAGTAACAGAAGATGATTGTGGTAAAGGAATTATCAAAGAAAGTGATATAAAAGAGATTGATGGACTAGTAACAAATATTAAAAATGTGCCTATGATAACCTTTTATGCAGACTGTGTACCGTTGATGTTCTATGATCCGATTCAAAAGGTAATTGCTATGGCACATTCGGGATGGAAAGGAACAATAGGACGAATAGGTGCTAAGATGGTTGCTTTTATGGGAGAAGAGTATGGCTCTAAACCTGAGGATATTATATGTGTTATAGCACCATCTATTTGTCAGAAGTGTTATGAGGTCAGTGAAGATGTTGCGGTACAGTTCATAGAAGCATTTCGTGGTCATTACGACAAGGCGGATGATGACGTGTGTATTGATGAGAGTGCCGAGGATAAAAGTGGCGCTGAAAATGAAACAGAAGATGCTATGAAAGAGTTGATATACAAAAAGGATAACGGCAAATATCAGCTAAATCTTCATAAAGCCTGTGAACTGATATTGTTAGATGCAGGAGTTTTAAAAGAGAATATAGACATAACTGATATTTGTACATGCTGTAACAGTGAGCTGCTTTTTTCACATAGGGCAAGTCATGGGAAACGTGGAAATAATGCAGCTGTCATGATGCTCAAATGATATAGTTTAAAAAAGTTGTTTACAAATCCGGTATGTTATGTTAATATACCAACGTATTAAACCTCAACTCAGCCATAGGACACTCCGACCTATGACCGGGTGAAAGGCGATTATAATTATTATAGGAGGTAGAATGCTATGGTAACTACAGAGCAGAAGAAAGAGATCATTGAGAAGTATGGTCGTGGTACTAATGATACCGGTTCTCCGGAAGTACAGATTGCACTTCTTACAGCAAGAATCCTTGATCTTCAGGAGCATTTTAAGGCACATCCTAAGGATCATCATTCTAAGAGAGGTCTTCTTAAGCTTGTAGGTCAGAGAAGAAATCTTTTGGCTTACTTGAAGAAAGTTGATATCAATCGTTACAGAGCTTTAGTTGAGAGCTTAGGATTAAGACACTAGAATGTGAGGCAGCATTTGTGTTTACACATATGCTGCCTGTTCTTAATTGATTTTATTAATCTATAATCGTTAAAAAATTCCCTATTTTTTATAAAAGTTAATATTAATAAGTTGCTGATAATGAATATCGATAATGACAGTTTCCATAGGATTTGTCTTTGTTTTCGTGTAGACAAATGTAATTAAAAAGGAGAAATATATATGAATTATGCAGAAATGTCGTTGGCAGAACTCAAAAAAGAAGCTAAAGAGCTGGGAATAAAAGGTGTTTCGGGCATGAAAAAAGGTGAGCTGGCTCAGTTTTTGACTGCAGTTAAAGAGCGCCGTAATGAAGGAAAAAAACAGGCTGATTCAAATAAGGAAGAAAAGGTTGCACAAAAGGCAGCAAGCGAAAGTAATTCTGAAGACACAGGAAAAACAGAGAAGAATAAAAAAGTTAATAGAACCAGGAAAACGGAAACTGATAAAAGGCCTGTCGCGGAAAGAAGAATTGAACAGGAAGTAGAAAGAAAAACAGAACCTGAAAGAAAATCTGAAATAGAAAGATCCCCAATGCCGGAATCTTCGCTTGATAGTGGACAGGAAGCTAATGGTATATTAGAGGTAATGGCAGATGGATACGGATTTATCAGATGCGAGAATTATCTTCCGGGTGATGATGATATATATGTTTCACCGGCACAGATTAAGAGGTTTAATTTAAAGACCGGAGATATTATAATTGGTAATAAAAAGATCAAGACTGAACGTGAAAAATTCGCTGCTTTGTTATATATCAAGTCTATTAACGGATATAGTGTTGAAGAGGCTATAAAGAGAAAGAGTTTTGAAGATCTTACTCCGATTTTTCCTGATGAGAGAATCAAACTTGAAAATGAGCATTCACATACAATATCAATGCGAATTATGGATCTTTTAGCACCGATAGGCAAGGGACAGCGTGGTATGATTGTTGCTCCGCCTAAAGCTGGTAAGACAACTCTGTTAAAACAGATTGCGGTAAGTATAAGTAGACAATATACAGATATGCATCTTATTGTACTTTTGATAGATGAGCGACCTGAAGAAGTTACAGATATAAGAGAATCTATTGAAGGGCCAAATGTTGAGGTGATATATTCTACATTTGACGAATTACCTGAACATCATAAAAGAGTTGCTGAAATGGTTTTAGAACGTGCAAAACGTCTTGTAGAGCACAAGGAAGATGTTGTTATTCTTCTTGACTCTATAACCAGACTGGCAAGAGCATATAATCTTACAGTACCGCCAAGTGGAAGAACACTTACGGGTGGTCTTGATCCTGCAGCTCTACATATGCCCAAGAAATTTTTTGGCGCTGCCAGAAATATGAGAGAGGGAGGATCACTTACGGTTTTGGCAACAGCTCTTGTTGAAACGGGTTCAAAGATGGATGATGTGGTATTTGAGGAATTTAAAGGAACAGGTAACATGGAACTTGTACTTGACAGGAAGCTTTCTGAGAGAAGAATATTCCCGGCTATAGATATAGCAAAATCAGGAACAAGACGCGATGATCTTCTTCTTACTCCGGTGGAAAAAGAAGTGGTAAATTCAATGACAAGGGAGTTCTCAAGCAACAGAGGCGAGGAACGAGTGGAAGAAATACTGAAAATGTTTGTAAGAACCAAGGATAACAAAGAGTTCTTGGAACTGGTCAAGAGGTCGTTATACAGACGATAAAAAGAATATTGTAAATATATAGCAAAACCCGGGTGGACACCCGGGTTTTTTGTTTACATTGTGTTATAAAAATGCTATAATTTAAAAGGCTATAATTGTCGATAAATTATATATAATACTGGGATTTGGGTGATTGTTTATGCGTGATCATAATAATTGCAAACAGAATATTTTAGACACGGTTATTGCTGATGAGAACGGATTTACTCTTGTCGAGCTTGTTGTTGTGCTCGTAATAATAGCATTGTTAGCCGCGGCGGTTGGTCCTGCATTTCTTGGTTATATAGATAAGGCAAGAATGAATTCAACACTAAATGATGCAAAGAAGATTTATCTTGCAGCCCAGTCTATGGTGGAAGATGCACATAATGATCTGGTTGATCCGGATTTACGAATTACTATGGATAGAATGAGTGAATTGACGGGTATAGAGTTTGAAGCAGGCACACCACCATATCAGATAGTGTATGAGAAGGCATTTAACAGTTCTAATCCTGAAAATAAGATGTATATAATATCAAATATGACATATAATGACGGAACATTTACTGCCAAGTATTATAAGAACGGTACAGGGGCAGACAAGGAAATATGGACGGTAACGGAGAATTAAATATACAGGGATAAGTATAAAGGTATTAAGAATTAATGTATTAAGGCGGTGACTCTATGAATCATCAAATCATGAAAGATAAGAGAATATTGCGAAAGGTTAATGCAGGCTTTACGCTGGTTGAAATGATAGTGGTTCTTACGATAATGGCTATCATGATGGGTTCAGCCGTATGGGGTGTTACGGCTTGGATCTCTCATTATGAGTACGTGAGCAGTGAGGAAAAGGCAAAGACTATTTATATGGCAGCTCAGTCTGCTCTTTCTGCTGCGGAGAGTAGAGGTACTCTAGACGAATATATGAAGAGTTTTGAAGGTGGCAGCGACGGCATTGTAAAGTTTGCAAAGAACACAGGTGATCCCGGCCTTGATAAAGCCACATATGGTATACCAAGGGATACTGACAATGAGGGCGAAACTCATGATTACGGATATCTTGTAGTCAATCAGGGTGATTATGTTGCTCATCCGGAAAAACCGTTGTTTAAAATGTTAGAGACCTATGTCTCTGATTCAGAACAGCTGAATGCATCTATCGTCGTAGAGTTTGATCTTACTGCTAAGAAGGTTTATTCTGCATTTTACAGCAATTGGTCTACGTCTATTAGATATAACGATTCATCTTCATGTGTGGAGAGAGGGGATTTCTTTATTACTGCTGACAGAAGAACACCTGAGTTTAGAGAGAATTATCAGGTGGGTTATTACAGTGCTGATCAGGTAAATGTTGTCAAACTTGACAATCTTCCACAGCTCAAGATGGTTGAATGTGAGCTGCATAATGAAGAAACCCTGTTTTTAACTCTTAAGAGCTCTTCTGAAAATGCGGAAGCCGATACGGTGTTTAATATTACATTGCTTGAAGATACAGATGCCAAGCCTGTATTGTGTAATTTTTCAATTTCCAGAAATATGCTAGTTAGCATGTATGGTACGAATGATAAGAATAAACCTGTTCTCATTGATAATATTCCTGCTTATGATTCAGAAGGTAAGAAGATAGATGATTTTCAGTTTGTTGTTTCATTTAACGAACATGAAGATGAAGAAGATGGCTTTTATCTTTCTGTAATACTTGATGCGCTTTCTACGGAACAATCCATGGCTGTTCTTGATGAGGCTGATACTGTGACCGGTAGAACAGATAATGCAGGGTACAGTATTACAAGACTTATCGGAACCACACCTAAGAATATCTTAGCCAGCGTAACCGTTGAGCCGTTAGATCCCACAACATATTCATCGAGCAGACCTATGGAATCAAATACGGAGAATTCTTTGTATGCTACTAAGGAAGAGACGGGGGATTTTGCAAGTTACTATGACGTTGCGTCTGCATATCTGATTTCAAGAAATCGTCATTTATCAAACATCAGATATAATGAGGATTATGCTAAGAGTGAAGAGGAAGAACACAAATACCTGCTTACAAAAGATCTGGATTTTAATGATGCAGTTATATATGACGGACTTGACAGAGAGGTAAATGCTGATTTCTCTTATTATTCAATTCCCAAAGATGATAATAATTTTGTATTTCCAACGATATCAAAGCTTAATTCAAAAAGTGTTTTTGATGGTAATGGTAATCAGCTTGCCAATTATAAATTAAGTAATAAGAGCTCAGTAGCTTATGAACATGGTGATGATGGCAAGGTCATTACAGCAAGTGCCGGAGTACTACCTGTTAACAAGTCTACAACACTTGGATTGTTCGGAATTAATAAGGGTATGCTCAAACGAATTATCGTATCTAAAGCAGACGCAAAGGTAATATCTAAGGAAGACTATGATAAATCAGATGGAGCAACAGGAGATGAGGCGACAAGAAAAGCTATTTATTCAGATAGTCTTCAGGCAGCCGGAGTTTTGTGTGGTCGTAATGAAGGTGATATAAGAGAGATATATTTCGATAAAGATTGTAAGATTGAAGCAGCGGTTTTTGCAAATCTTAATGATACTAATGAAGCTAAGGATAACGGTATTGATATAAGTAATGCTGAAAACAGAAAGAATCTGAATCAGAGATATGGTTCGGGTGTCGGAATGGCTGCAGGAACTGTGGCTCTTAAGAAGAATGCGTCTATCGACAGAATATTGACATCAGGAAATGTTAAAGGAAAAGTTACAGGAAAAGATACAGATTTTAAAGAGGCACCTGATGTGTCGGATGAAGACGCCAGAAAAGAAATATATAATGAGACACCGGATACATCTGTAGGTGAGACTGTTTCTAATGCACAGTATTATTCTTACGGAGTAGGCGGTGTATTTGGATATGTTTACGGAAAATATGATAAGGATTCTACCAGATTCGGAATCGGTGTAGATAAAGATACGATTGCTTCTTATAATGCTCTTTCTTCAGATAATGAAAATGGATATATTGTGATGAAGAAGAGAAACGGTGCAGTCACAACTAAGGTACTTAGCCCTGACGGTGGAAAGAAGAATGTAACAAGTTATGAAAAATCCGACATAAGCCTGTTTGCGGCAAATGAGACAAAATCGATTGTTAATAAGGCAAATGTATTGGGTGATGATGTATCATTTATCGGAGGCATTGTCGGTAACTTATATATTGCCGGTCTTAAAGATAATAAGGTGACTGAAAATGATGATGACGGTTATGTCAGGATATCAGATTCAGCACATCCTCATATGCTTAACTGCTTTAACTACGGTGATACTTCTGGTAATGATTTCGTTGGTGGTGTGCTTGGAGTTAACGGCGAGGGCGGATATATTAAAGCGTGTGAGTCTTATGGTAGTCCAAGTGCTACTAAAGGCGTGTCGGCAGGAATTGCATCAGAAAACTTTGGTTTTATGAAGGATTGTCTTGTTGATAGGGCGGCAGCAGAAGAAGATCATGATAATAAGCCTTATGTTCCGCAGATAAAGGGTAATATGATTGTTGCAGGTGCTATAACATCTGTCAATCATAAGGATTGTATCGTATCTGATTGTGATTGTTCAATTGCGAAAGTAACAGGTGTTGATGATAAGATCATCATAATCGGAAATGATATGGATACATTTGGCTATCTTGTAGGTAGAAATGATGGTGTTGTTAATAATGGCAGATTAGGTAAGTATCTTGGATACAAATCTAATAAGACAAAACTTATAATTGGTGGAGCTGTCGGAACTAACTCAAAAGATGCCGTTGTTAAGAATATTGATGTTACATTTGACTTTGTTGATGAAGGTCAGGCTAATTGTATCGGTGGTGTTGTAGGTTATAATTGCGGCGATGTTAATAATTGTAAATTCGGTGGAAGTATAAAAAAGAAGAGAAGTTCTGCAGGTCTGACTATCGGTGGCGTGGTTGGTAAGAATGGTTCAGAGAAGAAGGCAGATTCTGATTCTGTTGTTAATGCGGTTGTAAAGAATAGCTACGTTATTGGTGCGGAAATTGATGTTAAGGGAACCGCAAACTTTACAGACAGTTCAAACGAGAAACAGAAGATATCAACAAGTTCAGCAGTGGGTGGTGTCTGTGGAATTAACTATCAGTATTCAAGTATAAAAAATTGCTACGTTACAAGTCTTAAGAATGCTGATGATACAATGAATCAAAGCAAGATTAATACTGATAATGGAATGGTTGGCGGAATATGTGCCATTAATATGGGTGAGTTAAATGGTTGCGGATATACAGATAATGCATTTGTATTGAAGGATGGCCGATTGAAAGTTGATGGTGAGAAGAAGGCTGATATGAGCCTGGTTGATGATGCTGTTGCTCAACTTGAAAAAGTATCTTCTGATGATAAAGCTGTGTCAAGACCGGCTGTTAAGAGTCTTAATCAATTATTCAAGAATGAAGAGACTGAAGAAATATCTGCACGTGCATCAAAATTACTTGGTACAATACCTGCGGATCCTGATAATTATGTATACGCTTTCCCTAAGTATGATACAGATGGAACAACTTTGAAATATGATGTCAGTGCTAATGATTATATAATCTCACTCAATAAAGGAAGAGGTTATATTGGAGGAATAGCAGGTTATAATACTACTTCCGGTAAAGTTAAGAAATGTGCCTCAGGTAAATGGGTTGTTGAGAACTATTTGCCGAAAGTTAAGTATAATGCTGTCGGTGGTGTTATCGGTATGAATTCGGCAGACGATAAGGTGGCTGACAGCAAAAATGGATTGGGTGCATCTGTTGAATACAATGTTAATTTTGCATATGTAAGAACGGAATTGCCTACTATTCCTGATTCAGCGCTTAATTCTGATAATCAGGTTACTAACATGAATTATAACCACAATTTTTACTATGTAGGTGGAGTTATTGGAACGCAGAATAATGTTGATAATCCTAATTGGGTAGTTGAGAAATGCGTAAATGTTGGAACTGTACTTAATTATTTCGGTAATAACACAGGAGGAGTAATCGCACAACTTAAGGGTAATGGAGGAACAGTCCAGTACTCATATAATTACGGATTCTTAATTGATGGTTTTACATGTAGTTTTACAGGTACTAAAGGATATAGTGGTACATCAGGTGGTATAGTTGCTCATTATACTGATCTTAGACCTGATCAGGTTAATAATGTTCTTCACTGCCAGAATCATGGAATTATCGCTTTTCCTATGCGTGGAACAGATTATGATACATGTATCATTAAGAACAGATACGGTAAAATGACATCGAATGATGTGGGTGGTATCGTTGGTGAGATATCAGCTCCACAAAGTATAGATTTATATACTGTTAATATCAAAGATTGTGTCAATGGTGTGGATTCAAGAGTATATGCTAATTCTAAAGCAGCCGGAATACTTGGTACAATTGGATGTTTTGCAAAGGACGGAAATAATGAACCTAAAACTGTTAACAGTATCTTTGTAAACATAGATATGTGTCGTAGTTATACATCACAGTTATACAGTGGACAGACTAATGCTATAGGAACTGAGTTTACACGTAACGCAGGAGCGATTAATTCCGGAAGAGATCCGTATGCAGATGGTGCTCCTCAAACAGGTTATACAACCGTGAGAAACTGTTTTGGTGTAAGAATGTTTGGTTATAATACCAGTAACGGAAAAGATACATATAGTAATAATGATGCAAAAAGAGGAGCTGTTTCATATTATAAATCAGGGACACCTGATAATAATTATAAAACATACAAATATTGTGGTAACAATTATTATTTAGACGAAATATCATTCCAATATAATGATGATAAGAGTCTTTTGGGTCGTATATTTGGTTCGATATTGGACTTCTTTGGTTTAGGCAGTGGTAATATTCACGCAAATCGTATTAATGCTTTGATTTCATATAATGATTATGCGTCAGGATTATTGCCGTTAAGTAGGATAGGTAACTCAAATATTAATTACTGTAATCCGGTAAGTTTGTATTATAACGAACAAAGTGCAAAAATATTGGCTTCAGAGAGAATTATATCTGCACAATACAAAGATGATAAGAATGTTACCAGATATATTCTGTTTAAAGAACCTCAAGGATACCAGCCTAATGACTATGATGAATATAATACATATACTGACGGCGAAAAAGTATATATTCGTAAAAATACTAACTATACTACTTCTGTAGAAGTTCCGGTGTTGTACACGTTTAGTGAAAAAGGCAGCCAGGAACCTTATAATTACAAATTGGTTGATCACTTCTATTTTGACAGATTGAAAAAATCAAAGGATTATAGAGATAGTGAAGCTTCAAATAATAGTGGAGTAAATCTTGAAGCTAAGGTAAGCGGAAGTCGTCTTCCGTCTGCTGATGAGTATGATATGGATTATTCTGAACTTGATAATAGTTTTGTCGACTTTATAGAGAATAACAAAAATAATAATCCGGATATAATTAAGAATGTTAATGTTTCTAAGAGTGAAACAATGGGTAACTATGAGGTGAAATGGGATGTTACACCGGGTTCCGGTAATACGGTGGTATCTGCAACGGAATTTGATGTGAGAATACGTTATATTGCAGTAGATAAGGGAACATTCAGCTTTGATAAAAAGGATGAATATTTAGATGAAGACAAAGATTATTTGCTGAATGAATATAACACAGATCCTAAGAAAGCTTATGGTACAACAACCACATTTATTCAGCCTGAAGATATGATGATGGATACCAATAAAGATTATTATGCAGTAGTTGATGTTAAGGATGCAAGAGGTACAGATAGTAATTATAGTGATCTGACAGATGAGGATACTGCAAGAAGCTATATCAAACTAGTACCAAAGCTTGCAACTCCTGAGATTGAGATTGTAGCATACGGAGAGCAGTGGATGCTTCATCTTAAGAACGCAGATGCATACAAAGAATATACAGGTGATGCTAATTTCAAGATTCATGCTTATACCATGAGTGGTAAGAATGAAGCTAATAGTGTTGATATTCTTCCATCGGATATAACATTTACATCTGATGCTGCATATCAGACACAAGTTATTAGCAATGCAGTATCTGCGATGGCATTTAAGAAGGATGCGGCAGGACAGGAGATATTCGCTATAGCAAAATCAGATAATTGTATTGATTCAGAGAAAACAATGATTACTGCTTTTGTACCGACGTCTTGTCATCCGAAAGAAATAGACTTTACACTTACACCTGATGAAGAAGGAGATCATTTAACTGATGCGAAACCTTATTATGCCGGAACCTTGACTTATAATAAGTATGACAGCAAGCTTCATCCTACAGTTCCACAGGTATTTACTGTTGAATTGTATGGTGTTAAGACGGATGAGGAAGGAAAAGTAGTACATAAGACCTTAGCTAAGAAAGAGATATATCTGTCTGAAGGTGAATCTGAGGATATCAAGATTGGTTACTTTGATGCTGCATCCGATGTTAAGTTTGATTACGATGAATACAAGATAGATTACTGGTATTCGGGTACAGGACAGGGCGCATATAATTACTTTGAGACTCCTTCGGCTCTTGCTGCCGATAAAGAAAGGGGTAGCGGATTTATCACAGATATTTCTGCGGGCAGCTCTGATACCAAAACTAAATATTATTTCCATTCTGTTCAGTTACCTAAGCCGGAGATTGAGATTGTATGTGTTGATCGCGATCCAAGTTGGTATGCAAAACTCCTTAATCCGGAGGCCTATGAGGGTATAGGTGCAGAGATAAGTGTTGATGAGGATGCCGCTTGTAAAATTGATACGTCTAATAAACTTAGTGATAAGCTGGGTGTTCTGTTAGGATATGCAGGAAAGATGACACCGGGTAATGGAAAGAAAACATTTGTAGCAAAGAAGGAAGGATACTACGATTCTCCTGTATTTACGTATAGTCCGCAAGGAAAGAGTGTTAATCTACAGGATAATCTGTATGGTGCGCTTAAAGTCAATTATAAACTTTCTGAAACTTCATTTGGAATTACTGAAAGAGATACTGATAATGGTAAGGTTAAGGATATTAGCTTTAGTGGTAAATTAACCTATAACGCACCGAGTACTTTGCATGAATACTACAGATACGAATTATATGCTTATAACGATAAGAATGAGGCGGTTACTCTTTTACTTAGTGATGATCAGAAGATGAATAAGGGTTCTGGAAATGCTGTTATTTCATTCTCAATCAAAGGTGATGAGAATGCTAATATTCATCTTAATGAATATCATGATTTCCATGTTGCAGTATGGTATTGTGATGGTAATCTTAATGATTCTGAAGAAAAACAGGAACATAGAGGTTTTGCTCAGTACATAGAGCTTACAGAGGAACAGGCCAAGACAGCTGCATTAGGTTACTTTAATGAAATCAAGCAGAGTTTTGAGGGCGCTAGAGATGATGGACTACTCATTGATGTCAGTGGCGGTGAAGGTAACTACAAATATTATTATGTAGCTCCGATTGCAGATGATAGATATGGTAAAAATTCTTCAGATAGTAGTAAGATTCTGTACAGAGAATGTGAAGAAACCATATCATCAGTTCAAACAGATGAAAGCGGTAATGAAGCAATATCTGCTGAGGGTAATATTGTTACATGGAAGATGAGTCCAACATATTATGGTGATCCTGATGGAAAAGACATTCTATGTGATGTTGATGTAAGAATATATCAGGTTGCAAAACCAGAGCCAGAAGAAACAGAATCAGAAGAAGCTGAGGTGGAAGAACCTGTAGCGCCGACTGTTAAAGATTTTGAGGACTTAGTACCATTTGACACAGGTGATGATATAGTGGCAAAAGAAAAATGTGCTATTACCCCGACTAATAAAAAGACATATGATTGGGATAAATATTATTATTATGCTTTGGTCAGAGTTAGAGACAAGGATGCAAAATATGATGAGGCATATTGTAAGCCTGTTGTGGTGAAAATGGTGCAGCCGATAACATTGCCATAAGCAACGATGTATATGAGAAAGGATTAAAAATGAGCATAGTATTCAATAGACAATTACAAAAACAGAATAATATGCGGAAACAACGTAACCGTGGCGCTGCCATGATAGTTGTGGTGTGTGTTATGGCGGTCATTATGATCCTTTCTCTTACGTTGCTTATGTCTGCATATCAGATGCTTGCCACAGTAAATGATGAAGGAAGAGATGAACTGTATTACCAGCAGGCTATGTCGTTTTCTGAAGTGTTAAAAGACAGGTTGGAGGAGAAGAGTGTAAGCGGTTCATCTACTGATGCATTGGTTAATCATATTGATGCATTTATGGAAAATGATAACGAAGGTGCACCGCAAAAGGAAAAACTTGTTGCGGATGCAAAAGGGGTGTATGGCAAAATAACACTGGATCTTGACAGAAGCGCTATGTTTCAGGGAAATCTTGTTATAACGATTTCTGTTTCAGATGAAGATAAGGTTATGTCTTCATGCGTATGCAAATATGAAATTGATAATAAGGAAGGTTACACAACTTATAAATTCCTGGGATATTATAACCATTGGGAGTAAAGTTGAAAGGAGTGAGCAAAATGAATAAAAGATGTAATAAAGGTATGACCATGATAGAGATATTGGTTGCGTTTGTAATGCTTACTCTGGTAATGGTTATATTATACAGCAGTATAAAGTTTGCATCTAATCTTCTTAGGGAAGCAACTGATGTTGACAGAAAAAACTCTTACTTTGAAAGAGCGGTTGCTGAAAAATTTAAAGACGAAGATGGATATAAGCTTGGAAGTGGGGATGAAATCACTTATACATTTAAAGTGAAAGGAGAGTCCGGAGAAGTCGTTGATGAGTTTGATTATAAGTTATACACTGCAAATGTCAGTTTCAAGAGAAATGATGATGAGTATGTTGTCACGAATGATGACACTGATGATAATGTAAGGAAATTGTATTTGTTTTCGACAGGAGACTGACTGCGTGTTGAGGATGATTACACGGTATCTTAGTTAAATGAAATTACTGATGAAATATTATATGAATGGAAAGCAGGAGAGAGTATGAGACGTTCGCATAATAACAGACATAACGTAATAATGCGTAAAAACAAAGGTGTTACAATGGTGGAGCTTATTGTGACATTTGCTTTGCTTGCAATTTTTATGGGTGCAGCGACTATGTGTATTTCTCATGCTATCATTTTCTTTTTTGATGAACAACAGAGGATGAGTGCTTATACAGTTGCTGATGGTGTGATTTCGGAGTTAAAGGAAGAGATCAGAACCATGCAGGGAAGTTCGGAGGGCTTGAACGGATATGTTAAACTCCGTGATACAAGTGATGCATATACCGGAAAAACACTTGAATTTATTACCTCGAATATTAATGATAACGAGAATGCTGTTCTGATTGATGCAAAAGGATGTAATGATTTACTGATAAATGGTGGCGATAATATTTTAAGAGAAGTGACTGTGAATGGAACAACTACTAACAAGGCTGATTTAAAGAGTGGATATCTTACTATGAGATATTATGGAAGATCGGCAGAGATTAATCCTCAATACAAGAAGTTATTTGAGGATAAGATTGTTGTTGGCACAGAAGCAGGTAATGCCGCAGCGCTCAATTCATATATAGGACAGAAGGTTGTATGGCATGCTCAGGAAAAGCTACCTGAAAGCTTTTATCAGCAACATAAGATAGAACTTGAATTCAAAGTTGCTCCACATGATGATGGCAGTGGCAATAAAATCGTAGATTATGTTGATGTTATTGTATATGTCAAGGATGAAAATGGTGCTGAGACAGTGTATCAGAAGGAACGAAGGGTGGATTTGCAAAATACAGTGAAATATATACCGACAGACGAGGCAACTTTATACAGTGATATTGCTCCTTGAGATTTAGAGTTTACGAAGTGTAGCTGGTATGAAAAAAATGTAAAAATTATGCAAAAAAAATTGAATATTGGGTTAAGGGATATTAGTTGGATACCGATATATATATTGTACGGATTAAGACAATATAAACAAACATAATCCTTTGTGATTGTTAACAATGATATCTGTGCAATATCCACAAAACGCTTTACAAATCTAGCAAAAGATGGTATAATATGCACATATTATACGTGCACACAATAGTGTGTGAATTAAAAGAAATTTATATGTATAAGGAGGAATTGATTATGAAGAAGAGACTTGAATCACTTAAGAAAGACCAGAAAGGTTTTACACTCGTTGAATTGATTGTTGTATTGGTTATTCTTGCAATTCTGGCAGCATTACTTGTACCGGCATTACTCGGTTACATTGACAGAGCAAGAAATTCTAAGTACTTAGAGGAAGCACGTTCGATCTATACAGCAGTTCAGGCTGTTAGTGATGAGAGATATGCTAAGAGCGGAAATCAGGTTAATTTATCTGATAAAGCTGATTGTGAAGCGATTGACAAGTTGGTTACTCCGACAACTCTCTTAGAAGGAACGGGTACCTCTGCAACTGCTTTGAATTCTGCAAGTAACCCTGTTTCATACAAGGGTACATCTGGTCATAAGAAATATACTGTTGATAAATTGACAAAGATGATATTTAAATCTCAGGATGGTAAAAAAGTTACTATCTCAATGGATTCAGATGGAAGTTGGGATACAGACAATATGACAGTAGAGTAATAATGATGTATAATCAAGAGTTATATATTGATTATACCGACAGATTTATAAGAAACTATTAAGATTTGTACCCCTCCTCCAATATGTTGGAGGAGGGGTGTTTTATAATTAAACAGACATATAATTTTCAATTAGTTTTATATTAAGCAAAGAGAATGAATACTATATAATATAATGGGGGTATATAGATGGCAGAAAATAACAAACAAACACATGTTATCGGTACCACCAGAAGGTATAATGAGAATATAATAACAATGCTGATTGCTGCAATAGTTATAGTTGCAGTTATATTAGGTATTGTCTTTTTTGGGTTAGGGATTAATTCGGGTGTTCGCCAGGCGATGCGTGAGGCAAAGGATGTTCGTATTGCTATGAAGATGAAAGCAATTGAACAATATGGACTTGGTGGAACAATGTATCAACCTATGTCTAAAAATGGAATGGCAAAGGGGTTAGAGAAAGAGATACTTGATATGGCTGAGGCTGATGGTGAAATTATTCTTCATGCGTGGGATACTGAGAATAATGAACCGGCTTCATTTACGTTTTATAAAGACAGATATATAGTTACATTCAGGCAGAGTGATGATGGCTCACCTGTCTGGAGTGGATATTACTCACTTAAATTACTCGAATATGAATAAAAGGGAATGAAATAAAATGATAGTTTTTTTATATATACTTGCAATTTTACTTACATGGATGATTGGAACTGTATCTTTTTCGTTTGTTAATGTGATTGCATATCGTTATCCAAAAGAAAAGAAGATACTCAAAGAGCATTTTACATGTGACAGCTGCGAGACACAGCTTAAACCATATGAGACAATTCCTGTATTATCTTATATCTTCTTAAGGGGGAAATGCAGGTATTGCGGTGAGAAGATACCTAAGAGGGATTTCATTAATGAAATTATAGGTGGATTGACGGCGCTGCTGGTGTTTTTTCGGTTTGGTGATGCAGATGAAATTACGGGACCGTTTGTTATGTCTTCACCTCTAGATATAGTGGTTCATTTTGACATTTGGAAATTGCTTATTTTATTGACGATTTTTGTATTTTTTTGTATACTAGATTTAGTATTTTTGGTAGATTTCGATACAATGGAGATACCTAACAGATTTGTAATCGTTCTACTATATGTAGCGGTTGTAGCATTGTTGGTTCTTCCCGGAATTAATATTATTGATCATCTTATAGGGGCAGTATGTATTAGCGTTCCTATGTTACTTATTATGTTTGCAATTCCCGGAGCTTTCGGAGGCGGAGATATGAAGCTGTCTGCTGCTGTAGGACTTATAATCGGATGGCAGTTGGTTATAATCGGATTTTTCATTGGTCTTTTGGCGGGTGGTATATATGGAATTGTATTATTGATTAGTAAGAAGAAGGATAGGAAGGATCATTTTGCTTTTGGACCTTTTTTATGTACAGGATATATGATAGCGACCATATGCGGTATGGAGCTTATTGATGCATATATGAAACTTGCAGCCATTATTCACGGCTGAAGGAGGTAGGAGATAATGCCTAATTTCAGATACAAAGCTCAGGATGCGGAGGGCGGTACAGTTGTTGGCGTTTTGATTGCCAATGATGAACAGGATCTTCATGATCGCCTTAAACAGAAGAAATTGATGCTTATAGATGCAAAGGATTTGACAAAGACTGCCAATTATAAACCTCTTAAGGCGAAAGCGCTTGCTGAGTTTGCAAGACAGATTGGTACACTGATGCGTTCGGGTATTCCTCTTGTAAGGTGTCTGCAGATGCTTTCGGAGGATGAAGCTGTTACACCATATGAGCGCAAGATTTACAATGACGTCACCAAAGAAGTCATGCAGGGTGTTCCTTTGTCAGTTGCTATGGAATCAATGAGGGGAGTATTCCCGCAACTTATTATCAATATGTTTAGGGCTTCTGAATCGAGTGGTGGTCTTGATGACACAGCAATGAGAATTGCAGCTCAATATACCAAGGAAGACAGACTTAATTCAAAAGTTAAGAGCGCTATGACATATCCTAAGATATTGTCAGGACTTATTGTTTTGGTAGTTGCTGTAATATTTGGATTTGTAATGCCACAGTTTGATTCTTTGTTTGCATCAATGCCGGTGTTACCGTTGCCTACACGGGTTATGCTTGCGATAAGTGATTTTGTTGTTGCATATTGGTATGCATTACTTATCGGTGGAGTAGTGGTATTCTTGCTTTTTTATTTTCTTAAGAAGATACCTGCCGTGTGTTATATGCTTGACAGAATGCAGATACATCTTCCAAAGGTTGGAAAGTTATTTAAAGTTATATATACAGCGAGATTTGCAAGGACTTTAAGTTCATTATATTCTTCAGGAATACCTATCATTTCCTGCCTGGATATAGCAAGCAAAACTATCGGTAATCTATATATTGAAAAACAATTCAAAAAAGTTATCGCTGATACTACTGCAGGAGAGTCTTTAAGTTCTGCGATAGGTAAGGTTGACGGTTTTATTAAGAAGCTGGAATCATCTATAAGGGTAGGTGAGGAAGCGGGTTCGCTTGATACAATGCTTGACTCGATTGCGGATGATATGGAATTTGAATCTGAGCGTGCAATCAGTCAGATGGTTGCGTATCTTGAGCCGGTAATGATCGTTGTAATGGCAGCAATAGTAGGATTTATTATGATTTCAGTTATTGTACCGATTTACCAGTCATATCAATCAATCGGTGCAAAATAAGGAGGACAGATATGAGTCTAACTGTTTATTTATCCAATACAGATATAGAGGTTCTTTCAGGACATAGTAACGGTAAGGGGGTATCCGTTAGTAATGTGTATTCTACACCTATGCCGGAGGGTAGTTTCTTAAATGGTGTAATAACAGACCCTGATGGAATTCAGTATGCACTTACAGGGCTATGGAATCAATACAAGCTTCCTAAGAAAGGAATAAGACTTGTAATCAATACATCGCAGATTTCAGTCAGAGTGATTGATATGCCGATAATGTCTCAGAACAAAGCTGATATATATCTTCAGCGTGAGTTTGAGGAGCGTTCGGGTGAGAGAAAAAGACTGCTTGGTTTCTATGTGATAACCAAGAATAAAAAGAATAAGACGATGAAGGTATGTACGGAATTGGCAGATGTTGATTTCATAGCCAATTACGTTAATGTATTTGCCGGTGCGGGAATTGCGATAAAAGAAATTAACAGCGGAATCGGAGTGTCTGTCAATTTCCTTAAAAAGATTAACTTTGCACCGGATAAGAGTAGTGTTGTAATGCTTAGAGATGCAATGACGGTTACAGCTATTTATCTTGTTAAAGGCGAATATTTCTACTCAACAACTGCTCGTACATTTAACAGGCCTGGTACTTTGGAATTTGCCGGTGAGATTTCCAATACGGTAAGTCAGATTGTGCAGTTTTCAAAATCAGAAAAGGTGGAAGATCCTATAGCACAGGTGTTTCTTGCGGGTATGACAGATGATGATGTGTCTAATGTTGAAAGAGCTATATCAATGAATTTGTCTGAAGATATGGTTGTATATAATATTAGTGTAATGAAAGGAGCTAAGTATTCAGCTTCTAATTATTCACTTGATAAATCATTTTATCCGACTGCCGGTCTCATGAAGCTTACCGAACATCAGAATCTTCTTAAGATGTATGGTAAAGGTGAGGTAGTTGATCAGGAGAAGCGTAATAAGATAATCAAACTTGCAATTCCTTATATAGCGGTATTTTTGCTTATGTTGATGATAACTGTATCGAGAGGTGTTACATATTCTAAGAAAAAGAGCGAACTTAAGGAGCTTCAGGATTATAACACGAATCCGTCCAATGTTTTGATGGCATCAGAATATGATATAGCAGCGTCCAATGTAGAAGTGTACAGTGGTCATGTGAATGCTTTGAGACTTTTGGAAAAGAATATAGACAGTTATCCGCTACCAACATCTGAAATTGGAAAGATAATTGATCGTGCGGCTGTTGGACTGGGTGAGGTAACAACGGACAGTTATGATGCCGGACAGGGAAAGATAGGAATTACAGCCAAGTTCAAAGAGGTTGATATGGTTAATACATTTATTGACAGACTAGATGCAGAGGATTGTTTCTACGAAGTCAATTATACAGGATATTCCGAAATCAACAGTTCAGGTCAGTGGGTGGCCAATCTGGAATGTATTCTTTCTGAAAGTGCTGGGAGGTGAGTGAATGACAACGGGAATTACAGCTAGGGATAAAAAGTTATTATACATGTTAGGTCTGATTGTCATTGCGGCACTATTTTTTATAGTCGGTATAAGACCGCTCAACAGAAAGATCAAAGCAATTGATGAAAAACTCGATGATGAGCAGGTGCTTCATGATACCATTAAGATGAAGATTTATCAATTGGATATGATTGAAGAGTTCAAGCAAAATGCTGAAAAGATGACAGATGAGTTGTCTTCAAGATATTATGAGAGAAAGGTCGCTGCGGATGTTGACAAACTCATAACCAATAAAGCATTAAGTTATGGTCTTAAAGTTAATAATTTCGGTATACAATCACCAAAAGAACCGGTGGCGTTAGTTGCGTATCAGAATTCAGAAGCCTGGAAAGCTAAACAGAGGGCGATTGAGGCGGCTGATTACCTTTTGGAAGCATCAGCGACTGAGGAAAATGTTAATGCTGTTGAAGAAGAGATCGGTAAAAAATCAAAAAAGAAAAACAAAGATTCCAAAAAGACTTCGGATGACAAGAAAGATGCATCAGAATTAGATGGAATGGTCAATATAGAAACGCTTGCATCAATCAATAATGATGAGGGTATATATAACATTGAGGATACAACAAAGGCAGACGTGTACAGTGCATCTCTTATGTTAGATGTATATGGTAATCATGATAAGGTTCAGGCGCTTTTAGATGAAATTATTAATAATAAAGCATTTAGAGTGACTTCCTATGAATGGAGTGATCTTACTTCATCACCTTTTGAATATGTTGATGGGGAACTTGTGCAGGTAGCAGAAGAGAGTGGCAACAGACTTGTTGTTAATTTTGAAATGTATATGTATGACGGTTCAGCATTTAAGGCACTTAAAGAAGGTCTTGTTGAAGGTGATGAAGCTTCGGAAACGGAAGAGTCCGTTGATGAAGTTCCTGAAACATCTGCTGAATAATATAGATTGCTTGGAGAATCAGGGTTAGCAATTAATATAATATATAGAGGGTGAAGATAACATATGAAACTAAGACTTGGAGATTTCGATAATAAATCAAATAATACAACATCAGCACCGGCTCCTGCACAGACAGCACCGGCTCAGGCTTCTGCTTCTACGCCGCCGGCTATGGCATTTACGCAAACACCGGGAAGTGCGCCTTCACATGGTGTTACAGTGGATAATACGGCTATTCGTAAACTTCGTCTGGGTGATACTCTTATTGAGATGGGCTATATTACAGATGCTCAGTTAGGTGAAGCACTCGCGTATCAGAAAGAGCACAAGGGCGAACGTATAGGAGCGATTCTTATTACACTTGGGTTTGTTACGGAGAAACAGATGCTAGGTGCGTTGGCCGAGAAGCTTAATGTTCAAATGATAGATATATCGAGTACAAAGGTTGATATTGAAGCCGTTGATCTCATTCCTGAACAGCTTGCAACCAATTACGTTATGCTTCCGATAGGACTTGAAAACGACAGGCTACAACTGGTGGTGAATGACCCGCTTGATTTGTATGGTATTGAGGATATAAGACAGACGACAGGTAAAACTATTGAACTTATGATTTCTGAGAAAGATCCTTTGATGAACGCCATCAATTACTATTATGCAGAAATTTCTGCAAAGCAGGCGGTAACGGCTGCTAACAAAGAGATGGATGACGGTGGAGTCGACGAGATGCTTATTGACACCTCTGATGCTACAGACGACACACCTATTATCAACCTTGTCAACAGTCTGTTGGATAAGGCGTATGCCGATAATGTTTCAGATATTCATATTGAACCGTTTGAAAAAAATACCATGGTCAGAATGCGTATAGATGGTGCAATGGTTGAATATGTCACATTGCAGAAGAATATTCATGCTTCCCTTATTGCGCGTATTAAGATTATGGGTGAGTTGGATATTGCAGAACGTCGTGTTCCACAGGATGGACATTTCAGAGTTCGTATAAGAAATCAGATCGTAAACGTACGTGTTTCACTGATTCCTACAACTTTTGGAGAAAAAGCTGTACTCAGAATGCTTGCTAATAATTCGGCAATCGATCATCCCGGAACGTTTGGTATGAATGAGGAAAACTATAAGAAAGTCCAGAAAATGCTGGGGTCGCTTAATGGTATTATTTATCTTACGGGTCCTACAGGTTCCGGTAAATCAACAACTCTTTACATGATGCTAGCTGAACTTTCCAGCAGACCGGTTAATATATCGACTATAGAGGATCCGGTTGAGAAGAACCTTCCGAAACTTAACCAGATGCAGGTTCATCCTGTTGCGGGGCTTACGTTTGAAGTAGGTCTTCGTGCATTACTTCGTCAGGACCCTGATATTATAATGGTTGGAGAGACTCGTGATGCCGAGACTGCTAATATTTCAGTAAGAGCAGCTATCACAGGACATCTGGTTTTGTCTACACTCCATACCAATGATGCCGCATCATCAGTTATCCGACTTGTTGATATGGGCATTGAACCTTATATGGTATCTTCTGCTCTTGATGGAATTATTGCACAGAGACTTGTAAGAAAAGTATGTACGTACTGTTGCACTGAAGCGCCTATGTCAGAAGATGACAGACAGTTTGTCGGAAGGGATATTCCTTTAGTTAAGGTGGCGCATGGATGCAATCACTGTAATAATTCGGGTTACAGTGGACGTATTTCCATACATGAGATTTTGGTTGTTGATAAACCGCTAAGAAAGATGATATCAGCCGGTGCAACTACTGAAGAGATTAAGGACTATGCGATCGAACATCAGGGTATGCAGACTCTTCGTGAGAGTTGTATTGATCTTATGGAGCAGGGTGTTACCACTGTTGAAGAGTTCAGAAGAGTAGCATCATTTGATTAAATGTTTAAACGGGAAGTGAATGTGATGAGATACAGTAAATCTTCACAAAACAATAATAGAAATAACAAGGGTTTCACATTGGTGGAACTCATTGTTGTGTTGGTTATTTTAGCTGTCTTAGCGGCATTGCTGATACCTGCACTGATGGGATATATCGACAGGTCAAAAAAGCAGCAGTATATATTGAATGCCAGAAGTGCTATGACGGCAACACAGGCTGCTCTTGTTGAATTGTATGCAGGAACGAGTGGCGGTATTGCAGCTAACGCAAGTATTATTCCCGGTTCAAAGATGCCGGGGAATAATGGTGATTGTGATGCGACTAACACAGCTTTTGCAAAAAAGATACTCAAAACAGCTGATCTTACAGGTGATAATGAACCGTATTGTTATATGATAGCAGTGGGTAGTAATTACTCACCTACAGCAAAAGTGACTGATAAAGACAAGTATACTGTATTTTATGCTCTATACATAGACAAGGAGGATTCACCACACATTTATTATTACAACGGTGACTGGTCTGATAACAATCCCAGAAAAGATAATAAAAGCGATATTCTCAGTGGTACTAATGAATTTACATCAGGTCCTTATAAGGGAAAGAAGATACAGTATTATCTGATATCCAATAAATCCGGAAAGAATTTTTCCAACAATGATTTCTGGGGTTGGATCAAAAAAGATTAATATTAAAAAATGCTTGCAATAATTACGATTATGTGGTAGAATACAAAAGCTGTTTGGACAAACATAGTCCTACAGATTAATAAGTATTAACAGGCGGGTTGGAATCTGCCAATATAATTAGAGAGGTGTAATATAATGAAAGAAGGAATTCATCCTAATTACTATCAGGCTAAGGTAGTTTGTAACTGCGGTAATGAGTTTGTGACAGGATCTACAAAGGAAGAGATTCACGTTGAGATTTGCTCAAAATGTCATTCGTTCTACACAGGTCAGCAGAAGTCAGCTCAGGCACGCGGACGTATTGAGAAGTTCAATCGTAAGTATGGAGTTAATGAGGCAAAATAGTAATGATCAGGGGTTGGGATTGGATGTAATCCCAACCTTTTTCTTATGGAGGAATAAGTAGTATGGAAAAACATATTCCTAAAGGATCGCTTGGTGGACAGGCGATTTTAGAGGGTATAATGATGAAAGGCCCCGGCGGTTATTCTACGGCGGTAAGGCTTCCTGATAAGAATATATGTGTTAAGTTTCATAGATATAAGTCATATGGTGAGAAACATCCGGTATTTAGAATACCATTTATTCGAGGTATTGCTAATTTCATCGAGTCATTGGTGCTTGGAATGAAGACACTTTCCTACTCATCAGCGTTCTTTGATGATGAAGAGGAGGAGAGTAAAGAGGACAATCTGTTCAAAGATATATTTAAGGACAAGGCAGAAGATGTAGTTTTGGGTCTTACTGTTTGTATATCTATTGTGATAGCGCTCGCTTTGTTTATGTTCCTTCCTGCGGGACTTGCTGAACTGCTTGGCAAATGGGTCACTAACCACTATGTACTATCAATCATCGAGGGAATAATAAGACTTACGATATTTTTGTTGTATGTATGGTTGATTGCACAGATGGAAGACATCAACAGGCTTTTTATGTATCATGGCGCAGAACATAAGACTATTAACTGTTATGAAGCTGGAGCGGAGTTGAGACCGGAGAATGTTAAAAACTACACAAGATATCACAAGCGCTGTGGAACCAGTTTTATTTTTGTCGTAATGATAGTAAGTATCATAGTATTTATGTTTATCACTGCAAAAGAGATGTGGCTGAGATTTCTGCTTAGATTATTGCTTGTTCCGGTAATTGCGGGTATATCTTATGAGTTTATTAGAATTGCAGGAAGAAGTGATAGTCCGGTTTGGGATGTTTTAAGCAGACCCGGTATGTTGATTCAGAAACTTACTACCAGAGAACCTGATGAGGAGATGATTCAGGTTGCAATAGTTGCAGTTGAGACTGTAATATATGGTCAGGCGTATGCTGACGCGGTTAACGAGGCTCAGGGAATTAAGATTTCAGATGAGGAGTTAGAGATTGATGATCTCGAAGGATTCTGATATTATGTCAACTATAAATGATCTTCTGGATTACGGTAAAAAGCAGTTGGAGTTAAGCGGCAATGAGTATGCTAAGTATGAACGTAAAGTATTGCTTGAACATGTTCTTAAAGTTAACTACATGTATATGCTTATGAATGGGGATGAAACTGTCCCCGAAGATCGTATCAATGAGTATAAAAGGCTGATTGAGCTTAGATGCGGTCATTATCCGTTACAATATATTATCGGAGAGGCTCATTTTATGGATTATACATTTTTCGTTAATGAGAATGTTCTTATTCCGCGAAATGATACAGAGGTTTTGGTTGAGACGGTTAATGAATTATTGGATAATCCGCAGATTTTATCGGAAAACAGAAACGGTGGACTTAAAGTGCTCGATCTTTGTTGTGGTTCGGGTTGTATAGGTATTTCTGTTAAGCTTTATCACAGAGATACAAAGCTTACGCTAAGTGATATATCCAAAGATGCTTTGGCTGTTGCCCGAAAGAATCTTGAAAGACATGGAATAGAGGACGCAGACATTAATTGTGGAGATCTTTTTGAAAATAATACAGACAGTTATGATATCATATTATGCAATCCTCCGTATATAGAAAGTGCAGTTGTGGAAACACTGATGCCCGAGGTTAAGGATTACGAACCTCATATCGCACTTGATGGCGGTGAAGACGGACTTGATTATTACAAGAGGATTATAGATGAGTCGATAGCTCATTTAGAAGATAATGGATATATCTTTTTTGAGATAGGTTATAATCAGGGGAAAGCTGTAAGTGATCTGATGGAGAATCGGGGATTTTCAGATGTAAAGTTGGTAAAAGACTATGCAGGGTTAGATCGAGTAGTATATGGACATTTGTAGTGTTCATATAGAGACTAATGGTACAGGATAACGAGCAGATGTCATGTGATAGTGACGTAGAGATAGGAGATAATTATGTTTGATAAATTAGAGGATATATTGGCGCGTTATGAGTCTGTGTTAGAGCAGCTTTCAGATCAGGATGTATTAAATGATCAGGAAAGATATACATCTCTCATGAAAGAGCAGAGTGAGCTTGCTCCGATTGCAGAGAAGTACAGAGAATATCTTGCTGCTAAGCAGGCAATTGAGGATAGTCTTGCTATGCTTGAGGAAGAGAAAGATGAAGAGATGAGAGAGCTTGCAAAAGAGGAGCTTAACGATTCTAAGGAGAAAGTGTCTACAATAGAACAGGAGCTTAAGATCCTTCTTCTTCCTAAGGACCCTAATGATGATAAAAATGTTGTGGTTGAGCTTAGAGCAGGAGCCGGTGGAGATGAGTCAGCACTTTTTGCCGCAGAGGTATTTCGAATGTATCAGAAATATGCTGATAAGATGCATTGGAAAACCGAACTTATAAGTCTTAATGAGAATGGTATCGGTGGATTTAAAGAGTGTTCATTTATGATAAATGGTAAGGGTGCATTCTCCCGACTGAAATATGAGAGTGGAGTTCACAGAGTACAGCGTGTGCCGGAGACTGAATCAGGCGGAAGAATCCATACATCTACAATGACGGTTGCTATAATGCCGGAGGCCGAAGAAGTGGATTTTGAACTTGATCTTAATGATTGTAAATTTGATGTCTTCAGAGCATCAGGAAACGGTGGTCAGTGTGTCAATACTACCGATTCGGCTGTAAGACTTACGCATATTCCAACAGGTATCGTAATTTCATGTCAGGATGAGAAGAGCCAGCTCAAAAATAAGGATAAAGCGCTCAAAGTACTTCGTGCAAAGTTATATGATATGGAGCTTCAGAAAGCGCATGATGCAGAAGCTGAGCTTAGAAAAAGTCAGGTTGGAACAGGTGACAGATCAGAAAAGATCAGAACATATAATTTCCCACAGGGAAGGGTGACAGATCATAGAATAAAGCTTACACTTCATCGTCTTGATCAGGTTTTGGATGGAGATCTTGACGAGATTATTGACAGTCTCACAGCAGCAGATCAGGCAGCTAAACTTGCCAAGATGAATGAGGCGTCATAATACTATTTTTTTTGGATGACAATATATTTTTTTGTCAGAAAGGAAGGCATCATATGACAACATGGATGAAAAACGTTAGACAGGTTGAACCGTATGTTCCGGGTGAACAGCCAAGGATAGATAATATAATCAAATTAAATACTAATGAAAATCCATATCCGCCTTCACCTAAGGTGGTAAATTTAAGTATGGATCTTAATAAATTACGGGTATATCCGGATTCTTCGGTTGGACCGCTTGTAAGTGCGATTGCAGAATACCATGGTATTTCTGAGGATAATGTATTTGTCGGTGTTGGTTCAGATGATGTGATTGCCATGTCATTCATGACATTTTTTAATTCTGATAAGCCAATTATCTTTCCGGACATAACATACAGTTTCTATGATGTTTGGGCTAATCTTTTTAGAATCCCGTTTGAGACTAAGCCGTTAAATGATAAGTTTGAGATTGTTCCGGAGGATTATAACTGTGAAAATGGTGGTATCATTTTCCCTAATCCTAATGCACCGACTTGTGTTTATTTGCCGCTTGAAAGTGTCAGAAAAATCCTTGATAATAACAGAGATGTTGTTGTGATTGTTGATGAGGCATATGTTGATTATGCGGGAGAGAGTGCTTTGTCACTTATTAATGAGTATGATAATCTCCTGGTTGTAAGAACATTTTCAAAATCGAGATCCATGGCGGGACTTCGTATCGGATATGCAATGGGTAATTCGGCTCTTATCAGTGCACTTAACAATGTTAAGTTTTCATTTAATTCATATACAATGAATTATACACAGATATTATTGGGTGTTGAGAGTATCAGAGATGATGAGTATTTTAAATCAATGATTAAAAAGGTTGTTGATACCAGAGAATGGTTCTGTAAAGAGCTTACAAGATTGGGATTTTCTTATCCTGAAAGTTCTACAAACTTTGTATTCGCTACTCACAAATCAGTGCCTGCAAAGGAATTGTTTGAGGCAGCAAAGAAAGAGAATATTTATGTACGATATTTTGATAAGCCTCGTATAGATAATTATTTGAGAATTACTATAGGTACAGATGAGGAAATGAAGAAAGTTGTAGAGTTCTTTGAAAAATATTGTTAAAAAAATTCTTGACTAATTATAAGAAATCCTATATAGTATAACTACTTTCATAGGATTTCTTATTTTTAATTCTATATTTTTATTTAGCGCATCAATGCAGAATTCCTGCATTTTCTTATTAATTCTATAAATAATTACTTCATAACTCCAAAATATTATTCATTTAAGGAGATATGATTTATGAGTTATGAGGAATTTTTGGATTACATCAAAGACAATCTTGCTGATTGTTATAAGGGAATAATGGTTTCAGAAGAAGTTGATAAAGTTAAAACTGACGCGTTAAGTGACGACGAAGAAGTTGATAAACTTTATTTTAATTCAAGGAGAGAGGTCGAGAAAAAATACGAGGGATGTGAAGTGTTTCTTCGTAAAGTAGTGAAGAACAATGGTATTGTATTAGATGCTGTTTCGATCTACTTGGAGGGAGAACATGTAAGTCCTAACATTTATGTAAGACCGTTTTACGAAAAATATCTACTGGGAAAACCGTTAGACTTTATATTAAGTGAAATTGTTTTTCAATATAGAAATGAGAAAAATGAGTCTGACTTCGGTCCGGTTGAGCTTACAGACTATAGTAAGATAAAAGACAATATTGTTGTCAGAATGGTCAATTATGAGCTTAACAAAGAAATGCTGAAAGACTGTCCGCATAAGAAATATCTTGATCTTGCAATTACATTAAGGTATGTAGTGGATGAGAGTTCTTTCGGAATTGCATCTATCGCAATATCCAATAAGGAATTTGTTGAATGGGGCGTTGAATTTGAAGAGGTTTATAATGCAGCGCTTTTCAATACTATGAAAAGATATCCTTGGTGTATGGAACCACTGTCAAAATTGGTATTTAATACATTTGATGAGAAAATGATGGATAAGTTGTCAGATGATATTCTTTCAGAACTTAACAACATTAGAAATTGTGAGTTGGGAGTCAATATTTATATACTGACTAACAGAGATAAGGTATTTGGAGCAGGATGCATATTATATGATAATGTAATTCGTAATTTTGCAAAAGTACAGTGTGCAAATATATATATATTGCCATCAAGTGTTCATGAGGTAATGTTAGTTCCAGAGGATGATGATACGGATCCGGAATTCCTTATGGAATTGCTTCTTGATGCTAACAAATCTTCTGTGGGACTTATCGATTTGTTGTCTGATAATGTATATTACTATGACAGGGATAAGGATATTATTACTATATATACAATATGAAGTAGTATGTATTATGCCTATATATTTACTATAAAAATGGTAAAGATTTATTCAAAAAAATGGTAAAAATTTATCTGATTATTGACAAATTCTGTACTTTAACATATTATATAACTTATATTTACGATATTTGTTTCACACATATGGGGGTTACAAATGATTGAAAGTTTTATTAACAAAAAAGATAGAATAATCGGTTCTGCTATTGAAATTATCAGTGATGCAGGAGTAGCTTCCTTGACAGTAAAGAATCTGGCGATGAGAGAGAATATGCCGGAGGCAATGTTATACCGATACTTTGGCGGAATAGACGATGTACTTGTTGAGGTTATAGAGTTGTTTACCAAATATGACAAGAGTATTATTGCAACAATCGAAGGTAAAGATATTTCTCACTTTGATAAAGCGATAGAATTTATTAAGACTTTTGCAATTAATTATACCGGTTATCCGGAACTTGCTGCGATAACTCTCAACTATGAGGTTTTTTTGCACAATGTTAATACGAGAGATATGATGGCAGAGTGTCTTGTCAGAAGAAGAGATTTTGTTCTTGGTGAGTTTCAGATGGCTATTGAAGAGAAGGAGATAATGGATTGTTTGACTGCTGAAGAATTAACTGATATTGCATTTGGTACAATTGACAGAGATTTATTGAACAGAAGATTGAAGAATGATGTCAGGTCACATGAAAGAATGGCTTCGGACTTGTTTAATAAACTTTCGGGTTTACTAAAATTAAGTTAAAATATATAGTATATATAAATGTTACTAAAAATGTAATCAAAAAATGTAAATTAATTCTCTTGAAAACACATACAGGAGTATGATATAAGTCATAATTATAGATGGAGGATGTATGTGTTTTAAGATGTTTGGAGGTTTCTATGAGGATACTGGTTGCTGATGATGATTTTGTCAATAGAAGATTTTTGGAGAAGATATTTGAAGGATACGGCGAGGTGAATGTTGTTGATAATGGTATGACAGCTGTTGACGAAGCCGTAGCAGCAATTGACGGTGAGAATTATTATGATTTGATATGTCTTGATATAATGATGACACGTTTAGATGGATATAAAACTCTTGAAGCTATTCGTTCGGCAGAGGCGAAATACAATGTTTCTTCTGATAATAAGGCCAAAGTCATAATGATAAGTGCTCTTGACGAAGTTACTGTTGACAGTACACAGGTATGTAACGATTATGATGCATATATCTGTAAGCCTATCATAATAGAGAAATTCGAGAAGCTTATGTCTAAGCTTGGATTCGAGAAATAGATTATTAACCATGTTTTATAGTGTATAATAATATAGAGGTATGTGATGGATTTATTTGATTACATGAGAGAGAATAGCATGAAGAATGAATCCCCACTTGCAAAGAGATTAAGACCAACAACGCTATCAGAGGTTGTTGGTCAAAAGCATATTATGGGGAAAGATAAGCTGTTATATCGTATGATAGAAGCGGACAAATTAAGTTCGCTCATTTTTTATGGTCCTCCGGGAACCGGCAAGACTACGCTTGCGATGGTAATTGCAGGTACAACAAGTGCAGTGTTTAAGAGTCTGAATGCAACAACTTCCGGCAAGAAGGATATGGAGGAGGTTGTAAAGGAAGCCAAAGAAAATTATGGAATGTATCAGAAGAGAACGATTTTGTTTATAGACGAGATACATCGTTTCAACAAGGCACAGCAGGATTATCTACTACCGTTTGTCGAGGATGGAACGGTAGTTCTTATAGGTGCGACAACCGAAAATCCGTATTTTGAAGTCAACAAGGCTTTGCTTTCGAGATCACATATATTCAAATTGGAACCTCTGTCAAAAGATGATATTGTAGAACTTCTTAAGCGTGCCGTATATGATAAGGAAAAGGGAATGGGTGCATATAATGCTGATATATCGGATGATGCGCTTAGTTTTCTTGCGGATATGAGTAACGGTGATGCCAGAAGTGCATTAAATGCTGTTGAACTTGGAGTTTTAACAACTGAGCCGTCCGAGGATTCAAAGATACATATAACACTATCTGTTGCCGAGGAATGTATTCAGAGACGGGCATATCAGTATGATAAAGATGGTGATGACCATTATGATACCATATCAGCATTTATCAAGAGTATGAGGGGCTCTGATCCGCAGGCGGCAACATTTTACCTCGCTAAGATGTTAGAGGCGGGAGAGAGCGTTACGTTCATAGCCAGACGTATAATGATATGTGCTTGTGAGGATGTTGGCATGGCTGATCCGAATGCAATAGTTGTTGCGACCTCGTGTGCACAGGCGGTTGAGCGTGTAGGTATGCCGGAGGCAAACTTAATCCTTGCCCATGCAGCAACTTATGTTGCAACTGCTCCTAAGTCCAATTCTGTGACTAATGCGATATTTGCCGCGCAGGCGCTTGTTAGGGATAAGAGAACAGGTCTGGTTCCTCCATATCTTAGAGACGCACATTATGAGGGCTCTAAGGAACTTGGTCATGTAGGTTATATGTATCCGCATGACTATCCGGGACATTTTGTGAAACAGCAGTATCTTCCTGATGAGATTAAGGATAGTGTGTTCTATGAGCCAAGTGATGAGGGCTATGAGGCAGAGATTAAGGATAGACTTAAGAAGTTGTATGATTGAGATATAAGAGGTAATTAAGATATGGAAAAGATAAGGAGAATTACTGCGTTACTGACAGTTGCTGTTATTATTGGACTTATAATTGGTACGATTGTATGTGCGGTTACAGGGAGTGAGTATTTCTTTGGAATGTTGTTCCTTATGTTCGTTGTTCCGGTTGTACTGTGGGTATTTATGTGGTTTGCAAGGCTTTTGAGTGGAGAAAGTTCCACTGATGAAACTGATGTTGATGAATGATTTGGAAGTTGCAATATTCTTTTGATTTTGATATAATCAACAAGGCTGTCGAAATAACAGTGTGGAAATAGTCAGATAGAATATATCTGGTACAATAAAAATATTTAAAATATTTACAAAAAGGATGGTATTACAAATGGGATTACTTAAAGATTGGCGTGAACACGCATATTCTCTTGATGACAGAACACCTGAAGGAAAGCAGTTCTGGCTCAATTATTTTGGAGTAGAGCAGGGGATTTATAAGCAGATACTTTCTAATCCTGATGAGATTATAGAGTGTACTGTCAAAGAGCTAGCTGAGAAATATGATACAACTATTGAGTTGATTACAGGATTCCTTGATGGTATTGATGAAAGTTTGAAGGAGTCAAACAATCTTGAAGAGGTTGATGAGAATTCTACAATAAAACTTGATATCGACCTTGAGAAGCTTTATATGAACATGGTTGATTGTGAAGCAGAGTGGCTATATAACTTAGAGGAGTGGGAGCCACTTCTTACTAAAGAGAGAAGAAAAGAGCTTTACAAGATTCAGAAGTCTTCAAGAACTGTTGTTAAGCCTAAGAAGATAGGTAGAAATGATCCATGTCCTTGTGGAAGTGGTCGTAAGTACAAGCAGTGTTGTGGACGTAACTAATTGATGGGATTATATGAAAGAATCCGTTCTACTGACGATAGAAATTGTTATATCGGCAAGTAGAGCGGATATTTTTTAATGGAGTTGAATATTATATGAGATTATTATTAATCTTAATTTGGGATACAGAGTCATGTCTTAAGGGAACACGATAACAATGTTTCTAAAATATATAAATCTGTATATATTTATTAGTACTTTTGATATATTTTAAAATAAAATTTATATAATTTTATATTCTTTATCCATTGAAATTCATAATTTTGTCCGATAGAATATTGGCATCAGAAGCGCTTGTGAAATAATATTTTGGAGGACATTAGTACGAATAAACAAAAACATTTGAAAGATTATTTTCCTATGTTGCATGAGCGAAAAGAATTATTACATGAGATTAACAATACATGGGAATATCAGAGTACATTTATTAAATGGACAAGAGAACAACAGAACGAGTTTCTTGATATTTGTACCGGACTAAAAGGACCGAGAATGACTTATGATGTATTCTTTAAGGAATCGGTGAATCCTGAGTATGCTCCGGAAAGATTGGGTGATTTTCTTTCTAATGTGCTAGGCCAAAAGGTCAAGGTGTTAAAGACACTGCCTAACGATTCTGTGCGTATAACTCTAGAGAATACGTTACTTATAACGGACATTGTTGTAGAGCTTGAAGATGGCAGAATAATAAACCTCGAAATGCAGAAGTTAGGTTATAAATTCCCGGGAGAGCGTGCAGCCTGCTATATTGCTGATCTTTTATTAAGACAATATAAAAGAGTCAGAGGTAACAACAAGGAAGCGGATTACAGGGATGTAAAACCGGTATATCTAATAGTAATATTTGAGAATAGTCCAAAGGATTTCAAGAATTTTGATAATGAAACGTACTTTCATTATGTAAGACCATTATCTGACACTGGTATCGAGCTTAACCTGTTATATAATTTCTATTTTATATCACTTGACATTTATGATGCAAGGATGCAGAATAACACTGTAGACAACAAGTTAGAGGCATGGCTTAGGTTCTTTTCATCAGACAGACCAGAGGATATAATCGAGCTGATAGAAACATATCCGGAGTTCAAGCCTATGTATGAAGATGTATATAAGCTTTGTGTTGATACAGGGAGAGTGATGAATATGTTTTCGGAGGAATTATACGAGCTTGATAGGAATACGATGAAGTTGATGGTTGATGAGATGCAGGAAGAAATTGATGACTTGCAGAAAAATAATGAAAATTTGCAGAAAAATAATGATGACTTGCAAGAAGAAATCAATGATTTACAGAAAGAGTTAACAAGAGAAAAAGAGAACAATATTAAAAAACTTGCTGCTTCATACATGGATAATAATCCGCTATTGACAGAAGATAAAGCTATGGAGATGGCAAGGGCAATATTGGAATAAGGAAATATTGTAAATAGAAGGGATGAACTTTGTTTAGTTGGTGGGTTTATCCCTTTTTGAATTTAATTTAATAGAAATGAGATTGCAATGAAAATATTAAATGTAGAAGATGATCCATATAAGCACCAAGATATTAAAAGGGCATTAAATAGAATGGGAATTACAGATATAACACTTGAAGAGTCGGTAAATGGTGCTGTCATTTCTGTTTTGGAAAGCATTGAAAATCATAATCCATTTGACTTGATAATATCCGATATGCAGTTTCCATTATTTACAAATGGAAGACCAGATGACGATGCAGGTATGACATTTATTGCGGAACTTAAAGAGCAGAATATTGATATTCCGATTATCATTTGTTCTTCATTTAGACTCAATATTCCTGAAGTGATGGGGTGCGTTCATTATTCCAGAAATACGGATCTGTGGGAAGAGTTCCGGAAGTTGATAGAATTATAGTTTAAATTATCCTATGATACAAAAATATAACCACTACTTTGAGTAGTGGTCATATTTTTTTGATGAGTATTATTCTTTTGCCTGATAGGCTCTTACATAATCTACGTAGAAATGAGAGGGGAGTTGAGATTCATTAATTCCACCGCCCCAGCGTCCAAATTCTGAGGAAATAACTATGTCACACGGTACAGCACAGGAACCATCTCCATATTCATCACCTGAGAAGTTAAATATAAGTGCATTTTCATCAGTTCCGTCCATATACATGCGATATCCGTCTTCATCCCAAACATACCAGATATCATGATATGATTCATAGAAACTGTCATCTACTTCATGACCTTCGCAGTGAGTTTGAAGTTCGCCTTCTTCATACCCATCCCAATGTACGCTCATGTAATAATGGTTTTCGTATGGAACCAATTCAATTATATCAAGTTCGGCACCATCGGTTGCACCGTTGCCGACAGAACCATTTTCCATGTTGTCTGTATATAACCAGAATGCATACCATAGACCATCTGCTTTCTCCATTTTGAAACGGAAGTGATATAGACCATAGGTCTGTTCATATGCTTTCTTTGAGCGTATTCCACCACTAAGTGGAGTTCCGTCTTCGTCTACGCTGCAGGTTATTACATAATGACCATCTTCAATACTACTACAAGAGTTTCGCCATTTGCCCCCGAAATCTTGTCTATTCATTTCTGGGCAGTATCCCCATTTTGTTAAATCTAGAGTGTCGGAATCAAAATCGTCTGAGAATGAAAGTTCGTATTCTTTTCCCTCAATTGTGATTGTGGTTGTGTCTTCGTCGGAAGGTTTATCCTCATCAGTCGGCTGATTTTCGTCGGCCGGTTTATCCTCATCAGTTGTCTTGTTATCATCAGCCGGTTTGATCTCGTCAGTTGGTTTGTTATCATCAGCCGGTTTAGTATTATCTGCCGGTTTGGTATTGTCTACTGGTTTGGTATTGTCTGCCGGTTTAGTATCATCAGCCGGTTTAGTATCATCCGTAGGTGTGGTTTCCACTTTCGGTTTAACTACTTTAATCTTGCACTTATAAGTTTTACCTTTATATTTTGCTTTGACAGTAGTAGTTCCGATTTTTTTTGCGATAATTATGCATTTTTTCTTTTTGGTGTGTTTAAACGTAACTATTCGTTTTTTGCTTGCGGACCATTTGATTTTTGCTTTATTGTCTACGCCTTTGATTTTAAGAATTGTCTTTTCACCCTGTTCAAGTTGGATGGTGTTTTTTGAGATTCGTACTTTTCCAGTAACATTTACGCTTGTAAGAGGTAGGAAGATTAGTATAAATAACGTAATTGCTAATGAAGAAAGAAACCTCATTTTCATTTTCTTCATATATTCTCCCTTCGTGCATACTTGAAATGTTGCCGGAACTATTATACCACCTCTTTTTGTGAAAAACCACTAAAAAAATAAACAAAATTATATTATTTCAACAAAAACAAAGACTGTAAAAGAATATAAAAGATTTTCAAACAATAATTGTAATTAAATAATTAACATGATAGAATGGTACGAAGGGTTTTTGAAAGGAGACATGAGTAACATTATGAGTAAGATTAGAACAAGATTTGCACCAAGTCCTACAGGACGTATGCATGTAGGTAATTTAAGAACAGCGCTTTATGCATATTTGGTTGCAAAGCATGAGGATGGAGATTTCATACTTAGAATAGAGGATACAGATCAGGAGAGATATGTTGAAGGTGCGGTTGATATCATTTATCGTACTATGGAAGGAACAGGTCTTATCCATGACGAGGGACCGGACAAAGATGGCGGAGTAGGTCCTTATGTTCAGAGTGAGCGTCAGAAGAGTGGAATATATCTTGAGTACGCAAAGCAGCTTATTGAAAAGGGTGAGGCATATTACTGTTTCTGTGATAAAGAGAGACTCGATAACCTTAAGGAAGAGGTTGTTGATGGTAAGACTATCAGAAGATATGACAAGCATTGTCTTCATTTATCTAAGGAGGAGATTGAGGCTAACCTTGCTGCAGGAAAGCCTTATGTAATTAGACAGAATGTACCGCTTGAGGGTGAGACAAGCTTTGAGGATGAATTATACGGTACTATAACCGTTCCTAATAATGAGCTTGATGATATGATTCTTATCAAGTCAGACGGATATCCTACATATAATTTTGCTAACGTTGTGGATGATCATTTGATGGGAATCACACATGTTGTAAGAGGTCAGGAGTATCTTTCATCTTCGCCAAAGTACAACAGATTATATCAGGCATTCGGTTGGGAGGTTCCTGTATATATTCACTGCCCAACAATTACAAATGAGAATCATGAGAAGCTTTCTAAAAGAAGCGGACACTCATCATACGAGGATCTATTAGAGCAGGGATTCTTAACAGAGGCGATTGTCAATTTCGTTGCACTTCTTGGTTGGAGTCCTGAGGACAATCAGGAGATATTCTCTCTTGAAGAGTTAACCAAAGCATTTAATTATAAGCATATCTCTAAGTCGCCTGCTGTGTTTGACATGGTCAAACTTCGCTGGATGAACGGTGAGTATATTAAAAACATGGACTTTGACAAGTTCAAAGAGAAGGCTCTTCCTTATGTGAAAGAGGTTATCACTAAGGATGTTAAGATCGATGAGATTTTAGAGCTTGTTAAGACCCGTATAGAGGTATTCCCTGATATCAAAGATCACATTGATTTCTTTGAGGAACTTCCTGATTATGATATCGCATTATATACCCATAAGAAGATGAAGACTAATTCAGAGAATTCCTTAGAAATTCTCAAAGAAGAATATGAGATATTAAAGGGTGTTGAAGACTGGTCACTTGATAATCTTCACGATACATTGATGGAGTATATTGCAAACAAAGGCATCAAGAACGGAACAGGACTCTGGCCTGTACGTACAGCTGTTTCAGGTAAGCAGATGACACCGGGTGGTGCATTTGAAATCATGGATATTCTTGGTAAGGACGAGTCGTTAAGACGTATCGAGATCGGAATTGAAAAATTACAGAATGCATAGATAATGTAATACTATAAGATCGCCATCTGATGCTATTTCGGGTGGCGATTTTGATGTGTTTTGTTTATAGGCAATTGCGAAACGCTATTTCTTTGTTTTGCTTTTGTGCATGTTATACAATCCAACGCAGGCACGCAGCACAAGGCATGCCCTGTCTCTAGCATTCGTCAAGTACCGGCGGCTCGAAAGCACCGTGCTTATGGAATTTGTATAACATGCACAACGCAATTCACAATTCATAGAGTTTCGCAAACGCCTATGTTTTGTTTATAGAAAAAGGAGACAAAATGCCACATTTCAACGAAGGACAATTAAAAGCAATTCATCATATAAATGGTCCTATGCTTGCTCTTGCAGGACCGGGTTCGGGCAAAACTACTGCGATGGTTCACAGGATCAAGTATCTGATTGAAGAGGCAGGCATTTCTCCGAATAGTATTCTTGTTATTACATTCACAAGAGCAGCGGCACGAGAGATGGAAGGCCGGTTTATTTCGCTTATGTCAACCATAACCCACAGACCTACATTTGGTACTTTTCATTCGGTGTTCTTTTATATTCTCAAGGTTGCCTATGGATATAATTCCGGCAATATTTTTACTGAAGAAGAAAAGTATAATTTAATACGTGAACTTATACGCAATAAAGAGCTGGAATATGATGATGAGGATGATGTAATCTCAGATATAATCGGTGAGATAAGCCTTATCAAAGGCGAGATGATAAATGTAGATAATTACTATTCATCATCTGTGGGGGAAGAGGTTTTTCGAGATATTTACAGAGAATATCACAATACCGTTGTAAGCCGTGGTAAGATTGACTTTGATGATATGATGGTCTATTGTTATGAACTTTTATCTGCCAGGAAAGACATTCTCAAAAGTCTGCAAACAAGGTATAAATACATTCTCGTTGATGAGTTTCAGGATATTAACCGCATTCAATACGAGATTACCAAAATGCTTGCGGCACCGGAAAACAACCTTTTTGCGGTAGGCGATGATGACCAAAGTATCTACGGTTTTCGAGGTGCGAAACCGGAGATAATGCTTAAGTTTAGGGAAGACTATCCGGATGTTAATATGACTTTACTCGATATTAATTACAGGTGTAATAGAAATATTGTCGAGAGTGCTGCCAGGCTTATCGGTAACAACACCACAAGGTATGACAAAAAGCTTGTAAGTGCATATGATTATGAAGAACCGGTGCATATACATCGTTTAAACAGCCGTACTGAAGAAAATACTCATATATTGCAAAAGATTATAGAATATAAAAATATGGGAATCCCATATAATGAAATGAGTATAATTTATCGAACCAATGCTCAGGCTGGAAGTCTGGTGCATCGTTTTTCGGAATACAATATCCCTTTTTATATCAGAGATAAGGTTCCGTGTATATATGATCATTTTGTTGTCAGAACGGTTATGGACTATATTGAGGCTGCGCTTGGCAACCGAGAAAGGTCGCTTTTTTTAAGAATAATAAATAAGCCTAACCGTTATATTTCAAGAGAGATTCTTAATGAAGATACGGTTTCTTTTGATAAGCTGATTGGAAAGTATACCGATAAGGATTGGATAGCAGACAGGATAGAGCAGCTTTCATATGATCTTGAACTGCTCTCGAGACTAAAGCCATATGCAGCTGTTAATTTTATCAGAAAATCTATTGGTTATGATGCATATCTGGATGAGTATGCAAAATACCGACATTTAAGTGTGGAGGATCTTTATGAGCTGTTGGACGAGCTTGCTGAATCGGCAAAACAGTATAATACACATGAGGAATGGTTTATTGGAATTGCTGCATATCGCGAAGAACTTATTGCGCACAGCAGGAGTAATGTGGAGCAGCAAAGAGATGGTGTTGCCGTGACCACCATGCACAGTGCCAAAGGATTAGAATATGATGTGGTCTTTATTCCTGAGGTAAATGAAGGCCTTGCACCTTATAAAAAAGCAATTCTGCCTGAGGATATAGAAGAAGAACGTAGGATGTTCTATGTTGCAATGACAAGGGCAAGGCATCATTTACACATCTATGATGTGAAGAAGTATTTTAACAGGGAGCTTGAAACGTCCAGGTTTCTTGAGGAACTTAAGAAAGAAGTCTGTTGAGGCTGACTATTCCTGCACCCTGCATGTTGTAAGGTAGATAGGGTACATTATATGCACTGTCCATGAGCCTTGATTTCACTTCGTCATTTGAATAATTAGGGCGAATCTGCAAAAGCAGAGCACAGTAACCGCTGATAAACGGTACAGACATGGAAGTGCCGCTTTTGATGGTGTAGCCTCCTCCCGCTTTAAGACTTAAGACATGATAACCCGGAGCTACAAGCTCCGGTTTGGTTATAAAGGGGCTTAATGGACCGGCCGAGGAGAAATGACTGCCATCATAGGAACCTACGGTTATGACTTCCCTACAATTGCCGGGTGCAGAGATAGAGTCTGCATCAGGACCGTTATTCCCTGCTGAACAACACACTATGATCCCTCTTTCCCATAGCTTTTTAATCCATATATTCAAACGGTTATTTTCAGACTTGAGTTCTTTACTGTTACCGCCTATCGATATATTTACAATTCTGATATTGTAGATGATGTGGTAGTCAAGTATCCATTTGATAGCATGTATGAACAAATCAGTGTCACTGTTTCCGTGATTGTCTAATACTTTTAAGATAACTAAGTCACAGTCAGGAGCTATTCCTATTCTGTTGGCCGCTGCTATGCCTGTCACATGAGTTCCGTGAGAATAATCATCGTAAATTCTGTTTTTTTCGTATACAAAGTCTTTAAATGTCAATATTCTTTTACTGTTTATATCCCTGTGCGGGGTAAGCCCTGAATCCATAACTGCAATTGTTACTTTTTTTCCTGTAATCCCCTGCTCGTGGAAAGGTATAACACCTGAGACGATTGCCGGAATTTTTGATACAGCAGACATTGTTTAATACCTCGTTCTGACAATAAATACAAAAAGTATGGTTATATTTATATAATATGATGAATATATTGTCAGGTTACTTTAATGGTTTAAAGTTTCATTGATTAATAAATGAAACCATAGTATAATTACTGCGTATTTTACACAAAAGTTTATACATAAAATTGGAGATTAGATATGAGCACGAGGAAAAGTTATAAGATAATAAGTTTTATCTTTATAATGATAATGATTAATTTCTGGGGGAAGATCATAGCGCATGCGTATTCATTGCCTGTTTGGATGGATTCGGTAGGTACGGTTTTTGCTGCATACGTATGTGATCCTTTTTGTGGTGCTGTTGTCGGGCTTGCCGGAAATCTTATGTATGGTATCTGGGAGCCGGTTTCAATTTTTTACGGTATTACTAATATTATTATAGGTATAAGCGTTGGATATTGTGCAAGAAAAAAGATGTTTGAATCTCTGTTTGGAACACTTTCTGCAAGCGTTTTGGTAACGTTATTTTCTGTTGCAATTTCTACTCCAATCAATTTGATCACCAATAATGGAATGACAGGTAATGTCTGGGGAGATGGTGTCGTAAGTTATCTTTTGGAAAATGATGTAAGTCAGATACCGGCATCACTTATAGGTGAATTTTATATGGATTTCCTGGATAAAGTTACTGCCATGATAATTTTATATTTGACTATAAAGCTTGTTCGGTTCAGAAGGCGAAAAATGAACGCTTTACTTCTTACATCTTTTATTGTTTTAACATTTGGTATGATTACTGTAAGTGATAATGTAAATGCTGAAACAGGTAACATTTACAATAACAATATACAGACGGTATACAGTAGTGATAACGGTCTTCCATGCGGGGAAGCTAATGATGTTATACAGACCAATGATGGTATATTGTGGGTAGGAACCTATGCCGGACTATATCGATATAATGGCAGTGAGTTCAAATGGATGAACGAATACGATTCTGTCAGAAATGTAAATTGTCTATATCTTGATGAGGAAGGCAGACTTTGGATTGGAACCAATGATAACGGACTTTCTATTGCCATTAATGAAAATATTGTAAATGTTGTTGATGATAGCAAAGGATTACCTGCTAATTCAGTAAGGAGTATTACTAAATCATCTGATGGTAATTACTATATAGGAACATCTTCAAGCCTTCAGATAATGACGCTTGATGGCGGTCTTAATATGGTGGGTGATATTCCTGAGGTAATCTATGCTCATAGCATGACCGCTGATGAAAATAATAATGTGGTAGCGGTTACAAATGATGGTGATTTATTTCTCATAAACGGAAAAGAGGTTAAGGCAAATATCCAGCTTGAAGAGGAGCAGGAAATATTCACATGTGCAAAATTTGATGATGAGGGTATGCTGTATGTCGGTACTTCATCCAATAATATATATTGCTATGATGTCAGTAAAGGTGCTTTTGACGAAAAAAACATAATTAAGTGTCGTGGAATTAATAAGATTAACAGGGTATATTGCACCGGTGATAAAATTATGTATGTATGTTCCGATAACGGTGTGGGATATATAGATTCTATAAGAGCATTTCACATGATTAATACAGGCAGTTTTAATAATTCGATTGATAATATGACTGTTGATTATCAGGGAAATCTATGGTTTTCATCATCAAGACTTGGGCTGCTCAAACTTTCCCACTCGCCATTTGCAGACATTTATCGCCTGGCAGGCATGAAGGGAAAAGTTGTTAATACTGTTACGATGTGGCAGGATAAACTGTACGTAGGCACAGACAATGGTCTTGATATAATTAACCCGAAAGCGGGAAAAGAGATTGAGGATGAACTTACCGAACAACTAAAAGATATACGTATAAGGTGTATTAAGGTGGATTCAAAGAATAATCTTTGGATATGTACTTATGGAAAAGGTCTGTTTTGTGTTACAAAGGATGGTGAGATAAATATATTCGACAGTACTGAGAAGACCTTTGGAGATTGGACAAGAGTTGTAACAGAGTTAAGAGATGGAACTATATTGGCATCTTCGGATTATGGACTGGGCTTTTTTACAAAAAATAAGGTTAAGAAGACCATTTCCAATGATGAAGGTCTGGGCAGAGATATGATTTTATGCCTGATTGAGTTGTCTGACGGACGAATACTTTGCGGTACTGATGGAGACGGAATTGCGATAGTCGAAAATGGAGAGGTTACGGGGCGTTATAATACCAACAATGGACTAAGTTCTAATGTCATATTAAGGATTGTCGAAGATCCTGTTGAAAAAGGAGCGTATATAGTTACAAGTAACGGGCTTTGCTATATGGATGGAGATGGTAAAATATCTCTACTGGAGTTTTTCCCGTATTTTAATAACTATGATGTTTGGGCATGTAAAAATGGAGAACTGTTTGTTCTAAGCAGTGCCGGAATATATGTCGTCGATCGTAATCAGATAATAAATGCAAGTAAAAAGCCTGATTATGAACTGCTTGATTCAAAGCGAGGTCTTAACGAAGCACTTACTGCCAATTCATGGAATTATATGGATTTGGAAGGAAATTTGTATCTTGCATGTGATAACGGTGTTTATCGTTTGAATACAAATGATTTTGGTGAGAGCAGACATTCCTACCGTATGATGATATCTTCAATAAAATTAGATGGTGAGTCGAATGAATTAGAACGTGGAGAACCATTTAACATAAGCAGGGACGTGTATAAGATAGAGATAATACCGGAGGTCATTAATTATACTACAGATGATCCTACTGTAAGGTACTATCTTGAAGGCTTTGAATCCAATCCAACAGATGTTATGCAAAGTGAATTGTCCAGTATTGTTTATACTAATCTGCCGTCCGGAAAATACAAATTCCACCTAGCTGTGCTTGATAACAAAAATATGAAGGTTATCGAGGAGAGTGTATTTGAGTTTGTAAAAGAAAATGAGATATATGATACAAGAACGTTTCATATCTATATGTTGATTGTTGCAATGCTGGCAGTAGCGTGGTTAACTTGGTTTATTGTAAGAACCCAGATACAGAGAACCATAAATTTTCAGAGAAAAGAGTTGGAATTTGCCAGAAAACAGCTTAGCATGGGAAATGAAACAATTCTTACTATTGCTAAAACTGTGGATGCAAAGGATGAGTATACTAACCAGCATTCACAGAGAGTTTCTGATTACAGTGTACTGATTGCAAGAGAACTTGGGTTTTCAGATGAAGAGTGTGAAAATATAAGAAAAGCGGCATTATTGCATGATATAGGCAAGATTGGTGTTCCTGACAGAGTGCTTAATAAGCCAGGACGTTTGAATGACAGTGAGTATGAGATTATGAAAACTCATGTTACAAGAGGTGCTGAGATTCTTAAAGATTTTACTCTAATTGACCATGTAATTGATGGTACTTTATTTCACCATGAAAGATACGATGGGACAGGTTATCCGCAGGGACTTTCCGGCGAAGATATACCACTATACGGAAGGATTATAGGTGTTGCAGATGCATTTGATGCAATGACGGATAATCGTGTGTATCGAAAGAAACTTGATTTTGACACTGTCATTTCGGAACTTAAACGTTGTAAAGGAACCCAGTTTGACCCTAAAATGGTTGATATAATGTTAAAGCTGATAGATGAAGGAAAAATAGACGTTCATGCATTATACGAAGGAAAAGAAGATATTTCCAAAGATGGCGCAAAGACAAATGATGACAACAAGGAGAGTGACGATAAATGAGAAGAATGAGAATATTGGCTGTACTCACTGCGCTTGTTATGATTGGTGTTTGTTTTTCTATTAAACTTATCATTGTAAGAAACGAGGATAAGGACAGGACTATTAAAGTAGGATTTGTATACGACGGTGATGAAAGCGCACCTTATACCAATAATTTTATTAAAGCTCAGCATAAGGTTGAGGAATATGATTTTGATGGAAAGGTGACGGTTGTTGCAAAGTCCAACATTTCGGAAGAAAAAAGTGACTATGCTATAACGGAGTTGATAAATGAAGGCTGTGACATTATAATAACTAATAGTTATGGTTATCAGGAATCTGCCAAACGATTCGCGAAAAATTTTCCTAAGGTTCAGTTTTGTGAGGCTACAGGTGATAATGCCAATGATGATACTGTTTCCAATTACCATACATTTATGGGAGAGATATATCAGGGAAGATATGTGTCGGGTATAGTAGCCGGTATGAAGTTGAAAGAGCTTATCGGCGATGGTGTGATTGAGAAAGAACAGGCGAAGATAGGTTATGTTGCAGCATTTCCATATGCGGAGGTAATTTCGGGTTATACAGCATTTATACTTGGTGTAAGAAGTATAGTTCCAACTGCAACTATGGATGTTCGCTATACTGATACCTGGACCAGTTACACGATAGAAAAAGCATGCGCCGAGCAGTTCATTGAAGATGGTTGTGTTATTATTTCACAGCATTCTGATACGATCGGTCCTGCTGTTGCATGTGAGGAGGCAGCAGAGAAGGGTAAAGTTGTATATCATGTCGGATATAACCAGAGTATGATTGATGTGGCTCCGACAACGACTCTTGTAAGCTCAAGAATCGATTGGTCTAACTATATTTTGACTGCGGTTAAGGCTGTGTTAAATGATGAACCGATTGAGAAAAATATGAAGGCGAATATAAATGGTAATGATGCGGGTGCCGGTTTTGAACAGGGCTGGGTACAGATACTTGATATTAACAGTCTTATTGCTGCAGATGGGACAGAAAATGCTGTAAAAGATGCTGTAAAAAAATTCAAAAAAAATCAGATAATGGTATTTAAGGGTGATTATACCGGAGTTGATCCGGTAGATCCTTCGGATACCATAGATCTAAAAAAAGGTTATGTGGAGAATGAGAATGCGTCTGCTCCGTCATTCCATTATATTTTAGATGGAGTAGTAAACATTATTGAGTAGGAGGCTTAAATGAGATGATAGTTGCCGCATTGGTGTGCAGTATATTAGTTAGCCTGGTTATTCCTTTAATTATCTGGGCGATTCTTACCAAAAGGAATAAGGAAGAACGAAAAGGAATTATAGTTTTATTTGTACTTGGTGTACTGTTTTACTCAGGTATGCAGTTTGGAATTAAGCAGTTGGGTCTTGAATATCTGTTTAACAATACTAATCTTCAGAAGTTTATGAATGAACACTATGTTTCATATCTTTTTTTGGTAGCATTGGCTGGTGCAATTCTTGCTATAATTCCTGAGCTTATTATCATTATTTTTGTATTTAAAAAGAAGGTGACATTTAAGCAGGCAATATCATTAGGACTGGGATATATCACTGCCGAGTCGATGTTTCTGATTGGTTATCAGGGTATAATGTTACTGGTAAATTGTATAAAAGAAAATAACTATAATATTAACTCGACTGCTGAGGCTTTGTTTCTTTCAGAGTTTGAGCGTATACTGCTTAGCATAACCGGAGTTGGACTGATTGTGTGTCTGACGTATTTTATTGAAGAGAAAATGACAATATGGGGAATAGTTATCAAGGTGGTATGTCAGACGTTGGTGGCATTTCTGCCGGGATTCATTATAGCTTTTTCAACTAGTGATATGCTTGAGGTTTTTGACCGTGGATTTGCTCTTGTAATTGTTTATATTATACTTTCGGCTGTTGCTGTATGTGCAGCAGCGTTTATGAACAGTGTTAAGTGGAAGATGTGGGATTGATTATGAATAAGGAAAATGAAAAGGTATTAGAACGTTTAAAACGAGGAAATGAATTATATATTGAGAATAATTGTTATGAGGGTGATGTTTCGGCACAAATTCGAAAGAAAACTTCGGTAGAGGGACAACACCCTTATGCTATTGTAATAACCTGCGCTGATTCAAGAGTAATACCCGAGGCAATCTTTTCAACCGGAATAGGAGAGCTGTTTGTTATCAGGGTTGCGGGTAATGTACTTGATAATCACCAATTGGGAAGTATTGAGTATGCATTTTCTCATCTTGATGCAAATCTTATAGTTATGCTTGGTCATACCAAGTGTGGAGCTGTTTATGCTGCTCTTAACAGTCACGGAAATTCTGATAGATATATCAAATATATAATCGAAGATATTCATGAGGCTATCGGTTCTGAAACAAATGATCATAAGGCTACGGTTCTTAATGTTAAGCATGGGGTTAATATTATAAAAAATGGATTTCACGATCATCCTGAGATAGAAGATGGTGAACTTGATATTATTGGCGCTGTCTATGATATTGAGACGGGAAAAGTTGAGTGGGTATAGTAAGAATTTCTTCTAAAAAAGTGTATAATATGTGATTGTGGATATATAATGTTCAAAAAAAAGAACTTGAAATATTAGTAGATAAATGATACATTACAGTCGAGCGGTATTCATTTTAGATGAATAATTATTCATTATATGAAACTGCATCGATGATAAGTGTTGTCACTCATAAAGTGAGGTGATAGCATGAAACTAGGTTTTATAGGTGCCGGTAAAGCGGGCTGTAGTCTTGGAAGATATTTTTTGGATAAGGGCGTTGAAGTTACCGGTTATTACAGTTTAATTGAAGAAGAAGCCAGATGGGCGGCGGCATTTACAAAAACACAGATGTTTAGCACTGTGAATGAGGTAATAGCAGCTAATGATTCCATTATCATATCGACTCCCGATGGAGCGGTAAAGAGTGTGTGGGACAGCCTTGACAAAGAACTGATCAATAACAGAATTATCTGTCATTTAAGTGGCTCCTTATCATCTGATGTATTTTCAGGAATCGAGGAACTTGGTGGTTATCAGGTGTCGATTCATCCGTTGTTCGCATTCAGCGACAAAGAATCCGCATTTAAACAACTTAATAATGTGTGCTTTACGTTAGAGGGTCATCCGCATGCCGTTTCTGAATGGAAACAGGTTCTTAATTCCTGTGGTAATGAAGTAGTTACTATCGATAAAGAAAAGAAACCTCTATATCACGCTGCAGCGAGTGTTTTGAGTAATCATGTTATCGCAGTTTTAGATACAGGCTACAGGATGTTGGAAAACTGTGGTTTTAGTGAGGAACAGGCAAGGCGTTATACGGAATCTCTTGTTATGAAAAATGTTATGCATGTCATTGAAGGTGGAACTGTTAATGCGCTTACGGGACCGATTGAACGTAATGATATCGGAACAGTAAGGAAACATCTTGATGTCTTAGATGATGATGCAAAGCAATTATATAAAATGTGCGGCAATATATTGGTTGGTATATCCAAAGAGAAGAATGCGAAAAGAGATTATAAAGAAATTGAGTCGATTCTGAAATGATAAGATTTATTATCTTTCGGATTTTAATTGTTAATCGAAAATACATAATATGTTAAGGAGGTATGCATATATGAAAAACACAGTTATGACATTTAAACAGGCTAAGGAAAAGGGCGAGAAATTAACAATGCTTACAGCATATGATTATTCAACAGCCAAACTCATTGACGAGGCGGGTATTAACTCGATTCTTGTGGGGGATTCACTTGGTAATGTTATCCTTGGCTATGAAGACACAATTTCGGTAACCATGGAGGATATGATTCACCACAGCGCAGCGGTTGCGCGTGGAGCTAAAAATGCACTTGTTGTTTGTGATATGCCTTTTATGAGCTACCAGACAAACGTATATGATGCCGTTGTAAATGCGGGACGTCTTATGAAAGAAGGTCGTGCCGGTGCTGTTAAGTTAGAAGGCGGAGAGGAAATTATAGAGCAGGTGAGAGCAATTGTTAATTGCGGAATTCCGGTTTGCGGACATCTTGGACTTACTCCACAGTCAATCAATGCATTTGGCGGATTTAAGGTTCAGGCTAAGACGGAAGCAGCAGCAAAGAAATTGATTAATGATGCAAAACTTCTTGAGGAGGCAGGAGCATTTGCTGTAGTGCTTGAGTGTGTACCTTCTAAGATTGCCGAAATAGTGACAAAAGAAATCAATATTCCTACAATCGGAATAGGGGCCGGAAATGTATGTGATGGTCAGGTCCTTGTATATCAGGATATGCTTGGAATGTTCTCTGATTTCATGCCTAAGTTTGTCAAGAAATTTGCTGATATCGGCAGTGTCATGAAAGAAGCATTTATGAACTACGATAAAGAAGTCAAAGCGGGAACTTTCCCGGAAAAGAAGCATGAATATAATATTGATGATGATGTGTTAGCAAAACTATATTAAATTAGGGTTTGTTTAAGCTGTTTGAATGACGGACGCACAATTATGATTGATTATAAGTTGTGGTCGAAACTTTTATAGATATTGATATTGTGTACGGCTCCAGTGACAGCCATAATTGCTTCGGGACCCGCTCTCGCTCGCGTTGCTCATTGTAACAGTACTAAACTCACGAATACAAGCATCCGTTCGTT
>CADBCZ010000015.1 GCA_902793335.1 uncultured Lachnospiraceae bacterium | reverse complement strand
CATAGCACATGATACCTACAATCGGCGTAGCTACGATAATACCTCTAAACAGCATCATCATTCCCTCAATGGTGCTCATCCTAAATATCTGTTTTTCGGTCATTCCAACAGATCTCATAACCGCAAAGCTACGTCTTCTGCTAACCATAAGCCCGGATACTGAGCTATATACATTAAGGAGACAGATAATCGAACTGAATATCAAAAATACAATCATGACTATTTTTACCATTCTGTTAATTATCACTTTAAAATTAACAATTTGTGTCAAGCTGCTACCTAAGTTTATTGCATCCAGATCCTCGTATTGATTATCAATGCTCTCAATATACTTAGAAACCGAAGCCTTATCAGCTCCTTTGACATCAAAATAAATATTCATATCAAGCATCTGACTATTCGACTTTGATACAACATCTGCAGCACTGTTAGGAATTATTATGGTTATTCCGGTATTACAACCTTTTACAAAATCCTTTAGCTCTTCGGCATTCGGTTTTGCAATAATCGTAAATGGCAATGGTCCGTCAAGAGGCTCCTTGGCATATTCGATATAATCCTTATCCGGATATAATTTCTCCCACTCACTCCTCATAAGATTCATCGGATAAACATTAAGCGTATCGCCCACATTATATCTTATAGCACCATCTATCTCAAAATATTTATAATCTCTTGGATTGCCTTCCTCAGGTCTTACATAATCTGTCGAAATGTTAGCATAATCAACTATGACACATGGAAAATCTATATTCTCATAATTCGTTGCCGAAACCTTCTCTGCAAGTTTTTTAAAAGTCTCCTCATCATAACTTAATACACGAATACATTCATCCGCAATACCGCTGTTTCTCTCATTTGAAAACACACTTTCAAGAAAATCATCATATGTCAATTCACCTTCCGGAAAGTATAGACTATATACTTCATACATTTTTTCTAAGAACTCATCACTGTATGCCTCATAACTTACCCTTCCGGCAAGAAAGTCCGAATAGTTAACATGAAGATTCTTTACACCCAATCCTTCTATATCACTTAAGATTTTTTCTCTGTCAGGCTTTTCCTCATATATAATATTCCCGTTTTCGTCATAGGTTTCACCACTGTCACGTACTGTAACCCAGTAATCCGAATCTTTATAGGCAACATCAGACAGATCATAGTCCTCAAGCTTGTAATCCATCATTTGAAGAAATACATTAGCGCCATAACAAACTACTATAGATGCTATCAGAAATACTGCAATAGCCCTTGTTATACTTCTTGACTTAATGCGGTCATTTACGAAAAAGCGTTTGGACAGAAGCATTTCAGAGTTTCCTGAGATTATAGACTTTTGGGTTCTTCTTCTCCTCTTCTTATATATATTTCCTCTTATACTTTCTATCGGTCCTATAGTACTTATCTTAAGTGCAGGAAGAAGTGCAGATATATAGACTGTACCGACACTTATAAGTATCGTCAAAAGAATCCCCAATGGTTTTAAGTTAAGCTTCGCAGGAATATTAACATAATCACCGCCCTTTACACTAAAGAATATCTCTGCTATTGGGCGTACTACTCCTACACCGACTTTCACTATCAACATTCCCATCAACAATCCTACCGGAAGTGCCATGAGAATCATAAGTCCTGCTTCATAATATACTGAGCTTCTCTTCTGTCTTCCGGTTGCTCCCACTGACGAAAGCATCCCCAGATATCTGGTTCTTTCATCAAATGACAGATTGAAGACATTGTATATCAGAATTATGGATATAATCATAATAAGACCCACAAAGAAACACTGTGCCATAAGCACCAGCTTATTGATAGTGTTGTAACTTGTTCCACCGGCAAAAGCAAGTACCTCATCATTGCTTTCGTAGTTATCAGCTCCCACTATATTACGGACATCTGTCCACGTTTCTTCTGTAATTTTTTTTGTGTCCGTCATTACTAATGCATTGTAACCTGATTCCATTGCAGGTTTATCACCTATCAGTGATATAGCTGTATACCATGCATAATATGACTCTTCAAAATCAGGAGGATCAATAAATCCTGTTATGGTATATTCGTCTGCAAAACCCGTTTCTTTATGTGTTTCTTCTGCTTTTTTGTAGAAATCATCGCCAAACTCTGTTCCCGGCACAAAATAATACATATCATATGGAAGTTCTACGGTTTCACCTGCAGGAATTACTATACGCGGCTGATTTATTACAAGTTCTCCGCTTGTCTGATTGTTACGTATATACCTTTCATATGTCTTAACAGATATCTTATCTCCTATCTTTATATCAGCACCATCTTTGATCGCGTTCATACTGATTACTATTTCATTTTCATTTTGGGGTAGTCTACCCTTAGCAGGCTTGATATTCATTAATTTTAAAGCATCCGGCGAGTATCTTCTGATATTTAAGAATGGTTTTTCATCATTACCCGATGCCTCAAAATCCGTATATTTAAGATCTTCAGTCAGCGCCACTTCCTCTATTGCAGCTACATTTTGGAGCTTTTGAACCTTCTGATCGTCCAGATTATATACCGATATATGCCAGTTGCCGTTCATTTTAACCGCTATATCAATAAAATACTTGTAAGCAGTATCCTTTCCGATTAGTACGCAGGTCATCAAAGTAACCATAAGAGCTATACCGATAATTGCAAGTATCGTCCTTTTCTTGTTCATTATCATATATTGTTTTGTAACCTGGTGAACTATTTTTTTATTATTCATATCTTTCATCCTTTATAATCTATTAATATCTGATCACAGAGCCATCCTAAATTTTTGACACTATTTATTCTGCTATCTTCATGTTAATATTGCGAATAGTCTCATCATTGATAATTTTTCCATCTTCCATATAAATGATTCTGTCTGCCTGAAGCGCAATATTCTCATCATGTGTTATGAGTATGAGCGTCTGTCCGAATTTGCGATTTGATTCCTTTAATAGTTCTACTATCTCCTCACTGTTCTTTCTATCAAGGTTACCTGTAGGCTCATCACAGAGCAAAATTTCCGGATGAGAAAATAATGCTCTTCCTATTGAAACTCTCTGTTGCTGTCCTCCTGACAGTTCTCTGGGCAGATGTAGTCTTCTATCTGAAAGTCCCAGATAATTGACAATCTCATCAAGTCTCTCCCTGTCAGGCTTACGACCGTCAAGCATATGAGGAAGCACAATATTCTCATCTACATTAAGCACAGGAATCAGATTGTAAAACTGATATACAAGACCGATATGCCTTCTTCTGAATATCGCAAGTTTATCCTCCGACTGACTGTGTATATCAATATCCCCAATAGTAACTTTTCCATTTGTAGGCTTATCTACTCCTCCTATTATATGAAGCAGAGTGGATTTACCACTTCCGGAAGCACCAACTATCGACACGAACTCGCCCTTGTTTACACTAAATGAAACATCATTAAGTGCTACTGTTTGATTATCTCCCTCTCCATATATTTTTGATAAACCTTCACATTTTAATATCTCCATTTTATACCTCCAGCTTTTTACGACAGATTACTCAATCAAACCTACATATAATAATCCCGGTCACATAACTATGAGTAACTCTGCCAATCTTTATGTTAATAAAAATATACTATACGAATATGACTTTGTAATGAATTTAAAAGTGACATTTTAGTCACATTTATCCCTTTCCCGGGAAAACATACTATCTTCAAAAAAATTCGGTAGTTGTGGATAAAACTGCGGAAACTCAAGAAAAATGAATATTGAATGTTATAAATACATATGCTATAATATGCCTAGGCATAAAGTTCACAACCGAACATGATATGCACAAAACGAAACCCCTAGAGTAGCGGCTCTAGGGGTTTCTTCTCGTTTTACGGTCGAGAAAACCGAGGCTAGTTGTTGTCATTATCTCTGTCTAGCCATTTGCAAATATAGTAGGCGGCTATACTTGCCAATACAGAGATAATAAAGTTCACAACCAATGACATACACCCCCTTCCTGTTGCCAGATTGGGGTTGACAACGAAAAAATTATATCATAATCATTTATTTTTGTCACTATCAATTTATGACACATAATGTATTATCAGCATAACAATCATAATCAGTATAATATGTTTGTTAATTGACAACCACAATTAGGACATAATAGAATTTATCCACTCCTCATATTACTAACTTAGTTGAATCAAGAGTTTTACCGAAAATCCTCCACTCTCATCGGCTCGCTCGCAGATTAATTCACCATCCATCTTCTCCATAAGAGACTTTGATATGTATAATCCCAGTCCGCTTCCTTCTTTCTGCTTCTCCTCTGCATTCTTTCCCCTATAAAACTTATTAGTAACAGCAGGAAGTTCCTCCTCAGAAATACCCGGGCCAAAATCTCTTATCTTCATTTCCAGATAATCATCTATTACCGAATAATCCACTTCTATTTTTGTATCTGCATATTTATATGAATTGGTAATGATATTTCCTATCACCTGGTTCATTCTGTTTATATCCGACTTTGTTTTTTCTATAGGAAAAACATTTCTTCCGAAATGATGTGTCTTTATACCTTTTCTAAATGCTACTACCGGCGGATACTTCTTAATCTTTCCTGCCTTTCCAAGGGCTGTTACAAAAGTAAGCATAAGCAGCATTAACAATCCACCAATCAAAATCCCCAACAACGAGAGCAGCAGATACTCATAAATATATGCACCCGATATCTCTCTTGACCTGTAACCTAATGCTTCAAGCACACCGATGGATCCCATGATTACTGTGAAGTCACCATCTGTTATCTCAAGGTCTAAGTTTTTGATAACGTGCTGCTGTACTCCTCCGTTTGAAAATGATTTGCAAAGTTTTTCTGTTCTTAATATACTCATCTTTGTTTCTCCTCTTACATTAAAAGAAACCATTTATATTACTTCCTTGATGCAATCCTTATCTTTTGCATCTTATGGTCGTAGTATAAATGGTTTTTACAAAAACTTCTTTATCAAATAACTATTAAATTCTTATCAAATTCTTAATTACTTACTCTTTAGGTTTGAGAAGAACACAAATAAATTTATCTTCTCTGTCAATTCATCAACGCTCTCTTTACAAGAATGTCAGGATTGCAATCACCGCTTCTGTTTCAAGTCACGTTTATTTACAATCCCATAACCTCTCCGTATATATGAACTGCATTTCTTACACAATCTTCACACGAGCATAATGGTTTCCCTTCCGTTACAGTCTTAAGCTCCTTACACTTAATCGAACCGCTTCTCCTTCCAAACTCTTCCTGAAGCTGTTTTGTTATGCCAAGAGTACCTTTGCCTTCTGACTTTAAACCCATGATCATAGCTGCACCTATAAGCGCTCCACAGGTTGCTTCTAAATTCCCCATACCTGCACAGAATCCCGCAGATATCTGTTTTAGCTGTTCTTCTGACAAACCGGTTTGATCGGCAAGCGCTGCCGTCACAGCCTGCGCGCAATTGTATCTACCGGAATTTTTCATTTCTACCGCCTTTTCGGCTCTTTCAGTTAACGTCATATCACTTATCCTCCAATTTATCATTTGCTTTAAGCTTGCATATACCCTGTGTCATAGTTCCCATAGGACAGAATGCACACCAGGTGCGTTCTTTGTACAGTACCATCACAATCAGACCTATGAGCGTCGAGGTGAGCATCAGACTGTAAAATCCGAATCCAAACTGTGCCACCCAATCAGGGAATACACTTCCATTGTATGCCCATTTCCATGGAACCTTAAATGTCCAGAAAAGCTTCACTACTTTTCTCAAAGACCCTGCTCCGGAAAAAACCAGATATGTCTGGAATATCATTGTTCCGAACATTGTCATAAAAAATGCAAGAAAACCGTATCTGAACCACTTAGAGGATATCCATTTCGGAGCCTGTTTTTGCCTTGAGCACTTTAAGTTTCTTCCAAGCATCCAAAACAACTGTCCTCGTCCACACATATGATTACAAAACCACTTGTTTCCTCCAACAATTGCAAATATCAGCGGAAGGATAAAGTCAATTAATCCTAACCATGCAAAAAGTATGTTGAAAAAACCTAATGTAAAATATACTATTGACCATATCCAAAGATAATCATACCAATGGTTTTTTCTTATTGCAACCTTCATATTCCGGTATCCTCCCCTTCACAAATCTTTATTGATCCGGCAGGACACGCTTTTTCACACAAACCACATCCAACACATTTTTTAGAATCTACAACAGCATAGCAACCCCTATAAATGTCTATCGCCTGACGCGAACACTGTGTACTGCACAATCCACATGCAACACATCTGTTTTTATCATTTATTGCCTTCTTCATTTGTTTTTTCTTCACTTATATATGCGCCTTTCTTTATCATTTATCAGATGGTGTCCCAACTGACATTCCCATTATATGTGGTATAAAAAATATATCAAGTACGCAGTATATATATACCTGGTAAGAAAAAACATACCATTAAAAATCATTTTATTGGCGAAACTTTTTTCTTAATGATTCTTCCCAAACCAAAATAAATAAAAGCCAATACAACAGCTAATATCAAAGGCACATAATCAACACAAAAGACTACTCCCTGTTTTTCAAAATCTCTGCAGGTGTATATTTATCCAGTCTCTTTACAAGAATCTTATTAATTAATAAATACAACAATATTATTACTGCGTAAATAATAATGAAGAACTGCTTTGAAACATTTAAATTGAGACCGCATGTAACATTTGAGATCATAAACGGGAACATGGAATTCATTATTATCTTTGATAGCGGTAATACAATCAATGCACCTATTGCGATAACGTAGAAATTTCCATCCAGATAAAGTTTCTTTATCTCTTTACGTCTATATCCAAACACTTTGATCAGCGAGATATTCTGTGCACTTCTGTCAATCATAACCTTCATCATAAGGTACATGACCACACAGAATATAACAGACGAAGCGATAGACAGCGTGTATATCATCGGCATCATCAGGTCTGTAAATACCGATGTTCCCTTTATAACATCAGCTCTGCTCGTTGTCGAATAAAGCCTGCCCGGATCAACATCCAATTTCTTGTCTGAGAAAAGTACATTATAGTAATCACCCGACTTTCCCATCATATCTCTCATCTCATCTATGTCCATGAAAATGTAAAAGCCTGCCGAATACTGTGTTATATCTTTAACAGAAAACGCATATTTCATTTCCTTTTCATCATCGGTAACAACGAACTCATCACCTGTTTTAAGTCCGAACTTTTCCGCAAATGCATTTGATATCACCACATCCGTTCTGCTATCTCCCGGATCAACATCGAAGAACTTATTTTCATCATCAATCCCAAGTATGGTTATGTCAAAATTAAATCCCATAGTATTCTTCTTACAGGTATGGGCATATGCTGCCTCCGCGTCATCCGGGACCTCCTTCCCGGGATACTTCAAGGTATACATATATTCAAACTTAGTATCATTGGCATAATCTTTGACTATATTGGTACACAGTGTATAGCAGTCAACCGCGATCATAAACACAAGAAGTGCAAGAAACATTCCCAATACAACCGCAACGGTAGAGCGCATTTCCCTAACCATCTGCCTTATTCTGAAGGCTTTCACAAACTCCATTTTTCCAAGCTTAATCTTCCTGTTTTTTCCCTGCTTTACCTCATTCCTTATAAGGGAAAGTGCTGTTCTGTTAAGCTTTGATCTGATAACGAGAACGTTTACAATCACAGCCATAAGCGGAGGGCACACCAGAGAATACACCCACAGATACTTAGGGACACTAAATGAAAACTCCGGTATAGAAAAATATTGATACGAACTCTCCGCTATCATCGGTGCCATAATTCCGGTAGATGCCATGACAAGTCCTAGTAGGCCTGCAATAAATGTTACGACAACAGGAAGTGATATGTAGTGCAGCAACAGATCATTTTTGGTAACTCCCATAGAATAAAGGGTTCCAATGATACTGCTCTCGCTTTCGATTGAGTGAACCACAAATACCGAAATGACGTATGCCAGAAGAACAAATATGATCACACCTGCTATCATACCCACTTCGATATCAACAATTTTGTCATTCTTCGTTGCGAATATCCTCGGATTATCTGCCCGCTTCATAAAAGAAGTAAGATTGGATAAACCAAAATCTAACTCATCAAGCGCATCATCCACAGACACATCTAATCTTTGTACACCATATGCCATATCATCCGTACCATCATACAGTTTATCTACTCCATCTGTATAACTCCTAATTCCGTCCTTATATTCCTTAAGGTTATCCAATTGATATTTTGTGTCACCAAGGGACATCCTCATGATGGCATTGTCGCTTTCGTCAATTATCTTTTCCAGTTCTTTATCAAAATTGTCCTCAGTCAATTTTACTTTGATTCCATAACTATTAAGGGCTTCCGTTGTCTGTTCAAGATAGGAGTCAAGAAGCTTTGCTGTCGACCTGTTAATGTCGTCATTATTATTTGAAAGTTCTTTCAGACCATCACAAACATCCTCTGTAGCATCTCGAAGCTTCTTAACAGAATCCTTAAGTTCATCAGCCAACCCTCCTGTCCTTTCCCAATAGTCCTGAAAATACTCGTCATCAACTAAAGATGCATCAATCTTTAAATCCCTCAGGTATTTTTTCAGATCGGAATCCTCTTTGCCGCCACCCAACTTATAAGCATATGTGTAGTTTTCTGACTTCTGAGCATTTCCCGAAGCTTTGAATTCCTCGTATGCTTCTTCGGTATAAAATATAAGGCCGAACGTCTTAGAATTACAAGATGTATCGGATATATCCTTATATGGTCCGTCATAATCAGATACAACCCCTATTCCTGAAATTGTATAATTAACTCCGGCTATTTCAAATTCATCACCAACCTCAATACCATGCTCGGCCGCATATCGCTTCTCAATTACAATTTCATTCTTATCAGAAGGCATCTTACCCAAGACACAGTGTATCTTATTAATCTTGTCACGAATCTTAAATATTCTGAGGATTCCCATATCTTCATCTTCCATCTGATAGTCGTAATAAAACTGCTCTTCAACATTTATCCCCATATCTTCAATATGCTCTTTCTCGCTATCATTTAACGGGACAAAAACTTCAAACTCTCCATCCTCAAGGTTAGTATCTTCTGCCAGATCAACAGTTCCTCTTGATAGAGTTTCGCCCGAACCTACAATAGTAACCACAAGAAAGATGCCCATAGCGATCATAATGCCCAGCATAAAATATCTTAAAAAATGTTTTTTAAGATTTCTGAAAACCCGCTTTCTTAGTACTCTCTGCATATTACAAATCCTCCAATTCTTCTGCCGGTATTCTCTTCTCATTTGTATAGTGTTTACCGATTTCCCCGTCCTTTATATATATTACTCTGTGAACCATATCCTTAATGGCATTATTATGAGTAACAATCAACATAGTGGTTCCGTATTTTTTGTTTATCTTCTCAAGAAGAATCAAAATATCCTTAGAAGTTTTTGAATCGAGCGCACCCGTCGGTTCATCACAGAGAAGAAGTTTTGGATTCTTGATAAGAGCTCTGGCTATTGCAGTACGCTGTTGTTGTCCTCCGGATAGTTGAGAGGGAAATTTATCCGCATGTTCCTTAAGCCCTAATATTTCAAGAAGTTCATCCATATCTAACGGCTCTTTGGTAAGGTATCTGCACACCTCAATGTTCTCTCGGACTGTAAGATTTGGAACCAGATTGTAAAACTGGAAAATGAATCCTAAAGTGTCTCTACGGTAGTCAGACAGTGCATCCTTCTTAAGCCCTGCTATCTCAAGTCCACCCACCTTACACGAACCCGAATCGATATCATCAAGTCCGCCTATGCAGTTAAGGAGAGTAGATTTTCCGGAACCTGATGTACCCTGGATAACACACATCTCTCCACGTTCAACGCCCACCGTTACACCTTTTAGCACCTGAACAAAGCTACCGCCTTCACCATAACTTTTCTTTAAATCATTTACTTCTACATACATATCTGTCTCCTCGCTTTCCGAAATTTTATATTCCTTTAACATAACACCGTTATGTTAATGTTATTTTTTTGGTGAGGCTCAAAACCTCACCTTTTATATCTCATGCATTATTAATTACTCCAAACCATCCACCGATTATATAAGCAAACATTCCTTTAAGCTGCTTCAACCCTTCCTTCTCATTCTTACAATGAGTAAGTAAATGAACAAATATATCAACCTGGTTATGTGCCATCCAGTGAACTATGAACTTATCCTCTTTTGTCATCTGTTTCTTAGAGCTGTATCCCTTCATATTCCAGAACATATCCGTATAATGTTTGTTCATTAGATCGGCTATATCATCAACTACATTTTCCAAACTTGAACCCTGCGCCTTAGTTATAAGAATCTCAAAAACTTCTTTGTGTTTAAAAAGAATCTTAACCGCCTCCGCGGCTGCAGCCATATCATCTTCAAGGTTAACGTCCATCCCCGGAGTATAATTATCTAATTCTTTCAATTCTTCCGACATGTGTCTCTCTAAACAAGTTCTAAGTTCCATCAACGGACCACCCACTACTCCTCTAAAGAGATCGTCCTTATCTTTAAAGAAAAAGTATAATGCTCCGGTTGTCACACCCGCTTCTCTACAGATGTTTCTAAGAGATGCTTTCATATATCCTTTTTCGGCAAATTCCTTCTTTGCACTCTTAAGAAGGTTTTCAATCGTTTCCTTGCTATTATCATTTCCCATAATAAACCTCGTAAATTAACAAAAAATAACACTGTTATGTAATTATCTGCATTATATACATAACAGTGTTATCTTGTCAAGTCCAGATATTAAAAAAACGCAGGAACTTGTTCTTACAAGGACTCCCTGAAAGACTACCTTTTATGGTTGTCCTCAGCAATGCAACCATTCTCAAGTCTGACAACATGATCACAGCAGGAAAGAATAAATTCATTATCATGAGTAACCACAATAACTGTTTTACCCATATCCTTCAGCTTTTTCAACTGGTCTGCCACCTGCTTCATATGCGCAAGGTCAAGTCCACTGGTCGGCTCATCAAATATAATTATCGACTTGCTTGATGCGATACCCGATGCAATCGCTGTACGCTGCTTCTGTCCTCCCGAAAGTGCCATAGGGTGCGTGTCAGCATATTCCGCAAGGTCAAGCTGTTCGAGTATCTCGTCTGCCAGACTTGCCTTCTGTTCATCAGTCAGTGCCTTATCCGTCATACTCAGCATTACTTCATCGCGGACGCTCTCTGTGAAAAGCTGGTGGTTTACGTCCTGCATTATCATATAGCAGTTATGCAGACGTTCTTTTGCTTTCATTTTTTTACCGTTCATAGTGAGAGTGCCCTTACACTTACGTTCGAGTCCACAGATATTTCTTGCAAGGGTGCTTTTTCCCGCGCCATTGTGACCAATTATCGCAATGATACGATAGGCCGGCAATTCAAGTCTGGGAATATTGATACCATGCTTGCCGTCCTTATAAGTAAAACAAAAATCCTCCAGCAACAATATATCCTCTGATTCAACTACACTATTCTTATATTGTATTTCAGGGAGTATCATCGGACGTATCCCCATTTTTTCTGTATCAGTAATGGTGAGTTTTTTAATTTCTTCGGCAGTCATTTCTTTTGTGATTCTTCCGTTTTCAAGTATCAACATTCTGTCTGCAAGTTCACGCAGAAAATACAATCGATGTTCCGCAATAACTATGGTTTTACCCTGCAACTTCCACCGTTTTAGTATCTCTTTTAGCTTTTCTATTGCCTCGAGGTCAAGATTTGACGAGGGTTCATCAAGCACGATGATATCCGGCGAAAGCACACTGACACTTGCACAGGCAATGATCTGTTTTTCACCGCCCGAAAGTTCAAATATACTGCGTCCCAGCAACTTTTCTATGTGCATTTCACTTGAAACATCGTCTTTTCTGGATATAATCGAGTCCGGAGGCATACCAATGTTTTCTGCCCCAAATGTGATTTCTCCATCCGTATCAATCGCAAAGAACTGACTTCTCGGATTTTGAAACACCGTTCCCACAACACCTGCAAGTTCATAAAGCTCTGTTTTCTCAATGTCCATACCGTTCACAAGGACATTTCCAGTCAGTTCCCCCTTGTAATAATGCGGAATCAGTCCATTGATCAGTCTTCCAACTGTTGTTTTTCCACAACCGGAGGCACCGCATAACAACACCATCTCACCATCATTGATCGTCAGAGACAAATCATGCAGTCCACTCTCATCAGTGCCTCTATATCTAAAATTTACATTTTTGAATTCAATCATAAAATCTTACCTAAAATATTTTGAGATTACGAATATGATCATACTTAATAAGAAAATAACGATCATCAACCAGTCTACTGCCTTGATTTTCAGTTGTACGGGACTGGTTCGTCTGACCTGTGCTCCCAAACCTCTTGTAACCGCTGCTGCCGATAATTCATCCCCTATATTCAGGCACGAAAACATCAGAGGAACAAGACGATATTCTATCATTTTTGTGATTCTTCCACCGCCAAATGAAATGTCTCGCATTTTCATTGCATCGTTAATACTGAGACATTCCTCCTTGATTGTTGGAAAAAATCGCATTACAACTGCAAGCGATACCGATATGCCGTCTGGAATGTGCATCTTTTGCATTGCTGACATAAATTCACCAATCTTTGTTGTATGAATTACATACCACGCCATGATCATCGCTGGCATAAATTGTGCCACAATACCGCAGTAACCAAGCAACAAAGCAGAAAGAATACCTGTTGATTCTGCAGAAATGTAGTATTTCAGCAATAAAATCGCAGCTGCATAGCATAGCAAAAAACGAATAGCGGACACATGTTTACCCTCATTTGCCAGTAGAAACACAGGTATGAGAGTAACGATAATCCTGACTATCCACTCAATCGTTGATACCGCATTCACCATTACAATAAATGAAACTGCAAAAATCATAACGAGTTTTGTCCGTGGATCTAGATGAATTTTTATCATGCGATACCTGCTTTTTCAAAGTGCTTTCTTACAACCGCCTTACCTACAAATGCGCCAATCATGCCGAAAATAAAACAAAGTGCCAACAAAATAGCGATGGTTTTACCATTGATTGCGCGAAATAATGCATCGCAGTATTCAGCTGAATAACCTCCATCAAGGAGACTTTTACGATAATCCTTTGCAGTCACAATAACAGGGAAATAATTTGCACAGATCCACAAGCAGAATACGCCATGACTAGGAACTGTCATCTTAAAGCTCTTATAATCGCCCTTCTTAGCTATCAGATCAGCAATCAAACCTGCTGCAATAATCAACGGTGCACCGAGCCAGCCCATGCCGGTTACAAACATTATAATAGCAATCAGAACCGACATTATTGTGAGCATACCAAACTTTTCCACCTTTGTATAAAACAGCATCATCGGAATTGAGCCGACCAGTGGAATCAGCACCACATAAGATGCGACAATATATGGGTGAATAAAGCCCAACATTCCGCAGGCAAATTCCACTACAAAGATCAGCGCTGTAAAAATACCGATAGTAATAAAATCCTTAATATTCAACTTGTTATCTTTCATAATAGACCTCCTCAAAACAGTAGTTAGCAATCGCTAACTCATTTATTAAATCACTTTTTGTTTGTTGTGTCAATGTTTTTTAATTTTTCCAGCCCTTACTTACTGCTCGTTTTGTTACCATGTTATGATAAATACCCCCAATATCCATAAGATTCTGATGATTTCCTGACTCAGCTATCTGACCGTCCTTGATGACCATGATATTATCCGCATGAGCAATAGTATTCAGCCTGTGGGCAATGATAAGCAGCGTCTTGCCCCTGCAAAGCTCGGTGATTGCCTGCTGAATGTAGCTTTCGTTATCTGCGTCAACGCTCGCGGTGGCTTCGTCAAGAATAACAATTGGAGAATCCTTCAGGATACACCTTGCGATAGAAAGACGTTGCGCCTGGCCGCCGGAAAGCGACGCACCACCCTCGCCGATGACTGTATCAAAGCCGCCGGGCAGCTCCATAATGAAATCATAACAGCGTGCTTTTTTCGCCGCTTCAATAATCTCCTCACGAGTCGCATCGGGTCTGCCAAGGGCAATGTTGTTATAGACCGTATCCTGAAACAGATACACCCTTTGAAACACCATACTGATGTTATCCATAAGTGTCGCAAGAGGTATTTTTCTAATGTCAGTACCACGCAAAAGTATCTCACCGGATTTCACATCCCAGAACCGTGTCATCAGACTTGCAATTGTGGACTTTCCGCCGCCCGACGGCCCGACCAAAGCAGTCATCGTGCCTTTATCTGACTTGAATGATACGTCTTTCAACACGTCATTTTCTCCGTAGGCAAATGTGACATTACGGTATTCTATCTCCGGAGCATCGACATCTTTTATTGACTCTTTGCCACTGTCATCAAGTTCCTTTTCGGCAAAAAGCGCTTCTATTCTGTCCATACAGGCACTCATCACCGTCAGTCTTGCTTCCTGATCATAGAAGGATTTGATTGGCACGAAGAGGTCAAACAGACAAAGCAGCATACCAAAGAAATACTTCATATCCATAAATCCCTTTGTGTAGAGAAATGCGGAAAGAACAAGCATAATGACCGTACCGACACCGTATATCAGAAATACTCCCCTCTTGTACGGGTGATGCGAAAACTCAAAATTGAGGTTCACGCGGCTATTCGTTTCAAAACTGTCAGTCAACTCCTTCGACTTCTCACCGAGCAGATTGTATGTCTTGATAATACCGATGCCCTCGGTGAAATCAATCACCGCCTGCGTCTGTATCTCAGCGGCTTCCTGCTTTTTATTGGAATGAACGAGGTCGTTTTTCATCATGTACCTGCCGAGTATAACCATACAGCCTGTTATCATGAGTGAAGCAATACCGAGCCGCCAATCAAATACAAACATGAACACAATCATGATTGCCTGTGAGAACAGATAACTCATCATGTCCGCAAGCACCATCATACAGTTTTCTTCGATGAACACCATATCCGTTGACAGTACTGAACTGATTTTGCCGATGTTACCCTCTGTAAAATATCCCATAGGTAAACGTCGCAAATGTTCGCCAAGCTTCATTCGCATATCTGCAAATATCATGTAGCCTGCCGCACTTTGCAGTCTGTCCGCAAGATACTGGAACACCGCCTGCACAATAACGCTTGCCACAAGCGCTATCGCTCCGTAAAATGCCATTTTCTTTGTCAGTGTGCCATCAATAAATGTGGTGACAATGAAATAAGTGAGAATGATCGGGACCTTCATAAGCAGACCTTTTAAGAACGAAAAGCCCATAGCGCCGTATATCCTGCCTCGATATTTCCCCGAAACATAAAGTATTCGTCTTATCATTCCAATCATGCTCTCACCTCATTTCCAATAGTCCAGTTAGCTCTTGCTTCGCTGCTATTCCATAGCTTTTGATATTCATCACAGTTTTGCAGGAGTTTTTCGTGCGTATCAGCGGCAATGATATTACCGTCCTTCATGACGCATATTTTGTCTGCGTTGACGATTGTTTGCAAGCGGTGTGCAATGACGAGGACTGTCTTTCCCTTGATTATTTCCGCAATCGCCGCATTCATTTTCTCCTCATTTTCGGGATCGATGAAAGCTGTTGCTTCGTCAAGCACTATGACTGGTGCGTTTTTTAAGATGGCCCTTGCAAGGGATATTCGCTGACGTTCACCGCCCGAAAGCTGTTTGCCGCCATCACCTGCCAATGTGTCAATGCCCTTAGGTAAACGCTCTAAAAACTCACTGCACTGTGCTTTTTTTGCAGCCTCTAAAACCTCTTCACGTCTTGCATCCGGCTTGCCGATGAGAATATTGTCATACAGCGTGGTATTGAACAAAAACTGCTCCTGTGAGACATAAGAAATGTTATCGTTCAGTGCTTCAATACTCATATCGGTGATGTTCTGACCGCCGAGGGTAATTGAACCGCCGTTTATATCGTAGTAGTGGACAAGCAACTTTGCGAGTGTAGATTTTCCGCTGCCGGATTCTCCTACAAGTGCTGTGAGCGTTCCCTCGTTAAGTTCAAGTGATACTCCATGCAGGACTTCCTGTTCATTATAAGCAAAACGGACATTTTCAAATCCCACAATATGCGACTTACCGGTAAATTCGTTATCATTTGTTTTTAACGGTTCATTGTCCATAACCCTTTCAATCTCGTCTATCTTGTAGCCGAGCTGTGGTATCTTCCCCGCAAATGCAAGGGCTTTCAGCAGAGGCATCCCAACAGAGAGGGACAGACAGAACACCAGCACCAAATCCGCAATCGTTGATGTACCGTTTAGGACAAACAATGTCCCCACAGGCAGCATGACAAGTGCAACACATGGAATAATCGCATTGTAAAGCGCCATCCATGGCCAGCAGACCTTATACCACGCAAGGGTAAAGTCTCGATAACTTTGGATGTCGCTTTCATATCGCTGATAAGACTCACCGTCACGTCCGAAGACCTTGACGACCTCCATACCGTTGACATACTCGATGATTGTGGCATTCATCTTTGCCGATGCAGCATAATAGGCATTCATACGAGCCATACCTGCCTTGAACATCATCCCCATCGCAAACAATCCAAGTGGCAGAGACGCAAGCGACAGCAACGCCAGTTTCCAATCTGCAAGAAACATACAGATAATTGCAATCAGTGCCATCGAAAGATTTGCGATGCCCTCCGGAATTGCGTGGGCGAGCAGAAGCTCGACCTGATCAATATCATCTGTGAACAGTTTTTTTATCTTACCATTCCCCATATCCTGAATAGTTCCAAGTGGCTGACGCTCCAGTTTTTTCTGTAAAGAAATACGAATATTTTTAAGGGTATTGTATGCCGATATGTGAGAATATTTTAGTCCCAACACATATAAGTTAGAGTATGCTAACTCACAGACAAAAATAATAGCTATATGCACTGCATAATAGCCGAAAGAAATTGTTTCTCCACTTATTAGGGGTTTTATGATGCGATACACCATAAAAAACGGAATAGCGGAAGCAATCAGTCCGGCAAACATTGCCGCCAGTGCCGCATAAGTGTACTTGATATAACCGCCCATATAGGGCTTAATCTTGTTAAACATTGTTTCCATCACCTTTCCTTAGCATAATGACTTCTTTCTACTTTTTTGCAATAAGATGCATTCTGAATTTCTTTGCAGCCTCAAGCTTCTCAATTTTCAATCTACTTCTATTGCAGAATACTCTCATCTGATCAAGCGAATATGCTTTCACATCACCATGTCCAGCCAGATTTGCTAACGGCATCTCAGTGTGATTCATTAGCCATAATATAGGTTTCGGTGCAGTATAGTCCTGCAAAACCAGTCTTCCGCCGGGACGAAGTACCCTTTTTACGCTATCAAAAAAGTTTTGCGGATTCGGATAATGATGAAAACTGTTTGTACAAATGATCACATCGAATGATTCATCATTAAACGGCAGATTCTCGCAATCTCCCACAACCCAATCCACGCCTTTCAGGTTCTTTGCTTTTGCCACTTCAATCATCTTAGGTGTCAGGTCAAGACCGACATAATGCTTAGTCCTGTCCTTCTCATACAGAAGTGAGATCATCGGACCGGTACCGCATCCACAATCAAGCAGATCGTGATACTGTATTTTCTCAAGTTCCTCTTCAATGTAAGGATAATCATCCTTGCACATCTCATATATTCCGGCATGATCAGTCTCGTATATTTCTGCAGCTTTGGTAAATTCTTTTACTGTCAGATCCTTATATTCTTTCTCTGTTTTCATGTATTACCTCCTGTGAATCTCATTCTTTCCTGATACAGCGCTGTATATTGGGGGTATCCTTTTCCATGGTATACATCTATTGACATTTTTCTTATATTCTTCATATTCTGCACCGTACAAATCCGCAAGCCATTTTTCTTCAGTATTCTTAAGTACAATAGTCATAACACCCCAGTTGATAAAGAAAACCGGAATCATACACGCATTATGCCACAAGAAACTTATTCCGGTAAGAGCTATCCACCAACCACTATACATCGGATTTCTGACCCACGCATATATGCCGTCCGTTTTCAGTTTGTTTTCGGTAATACTCTCATCCATGCCGGATTTCAACGCTCCGACAAACCAAATGATAATACCGAAAATGATAAGAGCAACTCCCAATATCCAAAATCTCCACCTCCAAAAACCTGTCAGGGTTCCAATCTCAAAAACGTATGCAAACAAAATGATACAGATTGCAGTAAACAATCCTATCCCATAGATCAGGTACGGTCCAATCCCAAAAAGAGGCAGTTTCTGGCCTTCTTTCATGTAGTTTTTAAGTTTCATTTTCTCCACCTTATTCTAATCCCTTCAAAGTTTCTACCATATCAAGCTTCTTTATCTTCCTTGAAAACAGCATACTTACAGCAACCGCAACAACCAAAATAAATACTCCTGATAATATGTACAGATACATCGGAACGTTAATATAATAGTCAAAATTATCTCCATTACTATTCATCATAGCCGTAAGCGACGGTTTTCCAAATGGAGAACCCACAATAATCCCAAGTACTGCAAACCAGATATTTTCCTGATTAAGTATTCGCCGTATTTTCTTAGTGGAAAGTCCCATAACCTTAAGTGTGGCAAATTCCTTAAGTCTTTCATGGAATGAAAGATTTCCGGAATTATAAAGAACTACTACCACAGTAATTATAGAAAAGAGCATCATCATATAAAATAGATATTTGATAACTTCATATCCATCTACGAAGGCCTTCTTAATCTTTTCCATATCATAAACACCGGATACACCTTCCCTGTCATCATATTTCATTATGTTCTTCTTCGTTATAATAAAACTCGGAACATATTCACAACCCGTTTTTTCAAAATCTTTTCGTAAAATCGTGATTCCCGCAGTTTCAGGTGATCTGTTTATCAGTCCGACCTCTGACATATACCAGTCATTTTTTGAATAGATATGCCAGTATATCTTATCTCCTACTTCAACACCCATTTCCTTGGCCAATCGACTACTTATAGCCACTTTCCCGGGAACCATTGATGTAATATTCGTTTTCTCGTCAGTTATGTTTTGAAGTCCCTTTCCCTCAATTACCGTTATGGTCTGTTTGCGTTTTTCCATTGATGGGGCATTTGGTTTTTTTGCCAATTCAATCTGATCAGTCATTATCATCTCACCATCTACCTCATCACATAACTCATCAAAATATTCAACTTTTTTGTCATCCGAAAGTGCCATCTGATAACCATAATTCTGTAATTTTTCAAAGTTCCAGTCTACAACATCATCAACCAGTATGTAACATCCAAACGCATATATTACAAGAACAGTTCCAACCGCTGTACCAACAATACCCATTACCGCTCTAAGAGGTGCTCTTGAAACGTCTCTCATATTATACTGAGTGCTAAAACTTAATTTGTCCCAAAACGGAAGTCTTTCAGCAAGAATTCTTTTTGCTTTCTTCGGTGCCGCAGGTCTTAGAGCTGCAGCCGGTGGAACATTTAGCAGTTTTCTACAGCTGACGTATGAAGATAACACACACACGACAACCACTACAGCTGCCACCACATAAAACAGCACATTTGAACCTGCACTGACATCGGGAATTATATACCATTCCATAACCATACTGATTATCAGTTTTCCTATAACCTTTGGTCCTGCGATAAGTCCTGCTAATGACCCAACAAAAGAAACAAGAAAACTATAGCTCATGTAATGAACAGCCACTTTCCCCCTCTTCATTCCCAAGGCATTCATGGTTCCTATCTGGGTACGCTGTCTTTCAACAAGCCTGCTCATTGTAGTTGATATTACAAGAATCGCGACCACTAAGAAGATAAATGCAAACGCATACGAGAAAGTATCATGCTGACTAAGTTCATCGGTGATTCTCTTAATTCCAATAACGCTATCCTTATCTATCATTACGGCATAATTCTTATCTATAGCATCCGATATTTGCGATTCGTAATACATCGCTTCACTGATACTGCTCTTCTCTGCCTTTATCTTTTCTGCAGCAGTCTCCTTCGCATCATCAGTAAATGTAACAAGCATCGTTGAATACGGAATAAGTTCATCCGAATCTTTCAGTTTCTCAACATCGATCTTCCCGCTTTTTACCAGATTTTGGGCATACTCTCTGATTGGAAATGCTTTGTAACTCATATACACATAGGCTAACGTTTTAAAGTTTATATCGCTGTCTTTTTCAGCTTTAGTATATTCATACTCAGGCTCCATGATCAGGCCGCGCACTATTCTTTCAAACTTAACACCGCTATATTCCAGTTTAATCTTATCCCCTACAGATATGTTCCACTCATTGGCAAACGACCAATTAAGCCATACTCCGTTTTCATCCTCGCTATCAAATTCAACACTTTTTGATTCCTTTAACCTGTCTAGAGCTCCTTCTTTACCTTTATACAGGTATGGTTTAAGAATTATGCTTTCATCCATAAGATAGATATCCAGTTGAGCACCGTCATAGTCTACTGTAGTACCTCGTATCTCGGTTCTGAACTGCGCATCCTTGACAAAGTCAAGTTTTCTTACCTCATCCAGATTCTCCTTCTTAAATCCTTCACTGTATATCCATGCATCCGCACAATTTGTCTCTCTATGAAAATTCTCAACAGCCTTTCTGCTTCCAACTACATTTGATTCAAATCCTGCATAAATAAATGTTGCAAGAAATGAAAGAACCATTACCGAAATGAACTGTCCCAGATTACCTCTCATCTCTCTAAACATTTTTCTTAATAACATCTACCACTCTACCTCCTCTACGGGTATCGGAGCATCATTTAGCTTAATCTCTCTGATTTTGCCATTTTTCATTCTGATAACCTTATCTGCACATTTTGCTATATCTGCATTATGAGTTACCACTATTACAGTGTTTCCATAATTATGAGACATATCTACCAGTAGTTCCAGCACCTTAACACCTGTCTCCGAATCAAGAGCGCCTGTTGGCTCGTCTCCGAGAATTATCTTTGGATTCTTAGCAAGCGCCCTCGCAATTGATACTCTCTGCTGTTCTCCGCCAGACATTTGTGATGGGAACTTTTTAGCATGATTCCCTAATCCTACTCGGTTTAGCATATCCATTGGATCAAGCGCGTCATTCACTATACTTTTTGTCAGTGCTACATTTTCATAAGCCGTAAGGCTGGGAATCAGATTGTAAAATTGAAATATAAAACCGATCTTTTCAGCTCTATAATCCGATAGTTTCTTATCATTCATTGCCGAAACCTCCAAACCATCTACCATAACCATTCCCGAGGTCGGTGTGTCCATTCCGCCAAGCATGTTTAGAACGGTGGATTTGCCTGCCCCCGACTGTCCCAGAATTACAACAAACTCCCCTTCTTCTATTGAAAAGTCCACATGGTTTACGGCGGTCTGTTTACCTTCCCCTTGTCCATATTCCTTTACAACATCTTTAAACTCAACAATTGGATTTCCCATTTTCCTTTTCCTCCATATCACACCATACTCCATTCAAAGGTTGCCCATCTGTTATTCATCTTAGGCATCATCAATGCAAAAAGCTTCGCTCTCAAACTGTACTTCTTCATTTCTTCATTAAAGCTATGTTCCTCAACAAGCCTTATTCCACTTGTCAGATCAGCAATCTCCTGACCCGAATCTGAGCCTGATACAAAATGAGCATTAGTGTTTTTCACAGTGTCATGATATTTTTCATTCTTTTGCATCATTTTACAATTTTGCTCAGCAATAAGTGTGCCTCCGCAAGGAAAATTATTCTTTAATATTTCAAGGAAATCTCTTATCTGATCAAGTGTAAAGTACATGAACAGGCCTTCCGCAATAAATACAGGTTTTACGTTTCTTTCTTCTAAGGCCTTATTAACCTCCAAACACCAATCACTTTCCAAAGCACTTCCCGAAATCATTGTAACTCTGTCATGTTTTGCAAAAGCCTTTTTTCTTACAGCCATAGCATCGGGAAGATCAAGATCGAACCACAGTATTTTGCCATTATCAACTCGTGAAAACCTGTTGTCAAAACCTGCACCAACATTGACAACTACCGTATTAGGCTCTTTCTTTATAATTTTTTTCAATTGGCGATCAAGCATTATAGTTCGTGCCACTATACCTTCATGTGACATGAATTTATCATATGGTTTGGTGTCTATATTAAGTGCTTTTATGATTTCAACCGCTTTTGTGTCAGAAATACGCGGATTCTTTCTCTGTGTTTCGCTAGCCTTAATAGCAAGCGGTATTAGTGCTGTTGTCTGTATGTCTCCTAATTGTAATTCCATAATATAAAATCTCCTTTTCTAATTATTATAGTTGCTTTGTTTCTATTTTTGCCTAGTTAGCACCCGCTAACTCACGGTCAGTATAAGCTAACCGGATATAATTGTCAATAATTTATAATTATCACCCAAACTAATTTGTTCGACATTATTTACTCCCTATCCTTTGTTAGTTTTGGCTAACTCAATAGGAAAAGTGTACTACCAGGCAATAATAAAGTCAACAAATATATTAATTTCAAACTGCCATAATTATTAAGAAATTCAATGGTAATTGAAAACAAACTATATAACTCTATCTCTATCATTATATGAATAATCTAAATATAATTATTCCTGTCTTGAAGATTATGAAGTATCCTACGTACTTCCATTATTCTTTCACATTCACCATTTGGTATTACTACATAGTATATCGTATAATTCTTGACGTAAATACGATAATACGGATATTTACGTTCTTTTTTGGAGTAATAAGGTTCAAATGATTCTGCATTCGGAACTCTTTTCATAATAGCTGACTCAACCGCATCAATTAAATCATTTGCTGCATCAACATTGTTTAATACTTCAGAAATATATAACACCTGTTCTTCAAGATCATTATAAAAAATAGGCAGATATCTTAATGAATACGAAATATTAGCCATTTACCGATCTCCTAATTCTTTCAAAAACATCTTCATGTGTCATTCTTTCTTGATTTAATTCAGCATAATCATCAGCTTCATCAAGAGCCTGCTCAACATTACGATTCAATCTCGAATACGCATCTACACTCATTACTACCATTGAACCATATCCATTCTTTGTTAGAAAAACAGGTTCTCCACCATTAACTGCCTTCTCTATATCAGTGAATTTATTTCTTAAATCAGAAACCGGTCTAATTGCAATCATAATATCCCTCCTAATCACGAATCCATTTGTATCATAATATTATCATAATTATGATAGCCAGTCAACACAGGTGTCAGCACATAACGGTTTCGAGCAGTTCTTGTCGAGCTTGCGAGACATTAGAATCGCCCATATGAAGGGCACATCAATCAGTGCCCTTTATCATTCCACATTCTCTTTTCAAACTTAAACATTCCGTCAGGAAATTGTTCGTCCATCGGTTTGCTTTTGTATGGTTCATTTGGATCAGGATGATGACTGTTATAAAACTCTACAATATGGAACCCGCATCTGTTCACATAAAAATGTATGTTTCTCTGTTCAAAATATGGTGTAACAGTCTCCCAAACAGTAATCTCCGGATGTAACTTTTCAACTTCACACCAAGCAGCATAGCCAATCCCTTTGCTGTGAACATTTGGGGAAACAAACAAAAGATCAAGTTCTCCCTTACTTCCTTCTGTTCTTATTACCACACCACCGACAATTTGACCATCACAAATAATTCTGTAAGCCTCTCCGGTATCAATAGAATTTTCATACTCGTTCATCACATTATTCCCCCTTATATTATTTTACGCATACAATCTAACATGAAAATCTTAAGTTTGTTCTAAATCTTTTCTTAAAAAATCTTAATTTAAGAATTCTTAAGATTTATTTTGTTTTATCCAACATCAATTTGTGTTATAAATATATTGAATTAATTGTTTTAATGAACTTCAAGGGGCAACAAATAATGATAAACTCAAACACTCTTAATATTATAATAAATGAATATAATACGCCGAGCTACATTTTTGACGAAAATATATTAATCGAAAGCATCCAAAATATAAAAAATCATCTCCCCCAAAATGTTAAATTATGTTATGCAATGAAAGCCAACCCTTTTCTTGTTGAAGTATTATCAACATTAGTAGACCGATTTGAAGTATGTTCTCCGGGAGAATATGAAATTTGCAAACGTTGCAATATCCCACCGCACAAAATCATTGTATCGGGTATAAACAAAACATTCGAATCACTAAAAAATATCTTTTTATACAGCAAAGGAGAAGGCTTTTATACTATTGAATCTCCCTACCAATATGAGTTACTGCGTCAAACCATTAGCGACAGCGATATTCAACTCATCGAAAAGCCTAAACTACTTTTGCGTCTCTCTTCCGGAAATCAATTTGGTATGGACACATCTGTCCTAACCGCTGTTTACAAAAAAATAATAATCGATAACCTTGCGACAGTACAGGGAATTCATTACTATTCCGGCACACAGAAAAACTTAAAGAAAATTGTTAAAGACATAACGCATCTCAATAAAATAAAAGAAGCATTATCCGATATGGATACTTCACACCTTGAATTGGAATATGGTCCGGGACTTAGTTTTCCATATTTCACAAATGACGATGTCGATATTTCAACATCATTAAATGAATTTACTAATGAATTACATAGTATTACTGCTTTTACCAATATTACCATCGAATTAGGTCGTTATATTGCAGCTAATTGTGGTTATTATATAACAAAAATAATCGACATCAAGAGTACTAATAAGAGCAATTATTTAATTGTGGATGGAGGAATTCATCAATTAAACTATTATGGACAATTAACCGGAATGAAAACACCTTATCTCAGTCTAATTCGTAACAAAGACGCTCCACAAAATACGGAAGATATCCAAAAATATATCATATGCGGTTCATTATGCACTTCCAATGATATACTGGTTAAAACTGCTGAATTATCATCGCCGCATATTGATGACTATATTTTATTTGAACGTTGTGGGGCATATTCTCCTACAGAAGGAATATCTTTATTTCTAAGCAGAGAACTTCCACAAGTTCTTTTAGTCCATAAAAATAATGAAATAGAAGTACTAAGAGATGTTATTGAAATTAACACTCTTAACAGTAAAAAATAATTATACATTGGAGGATACCAAAATGGATGAATTAATTGAAATTCTCGAAGAAATATTACCATGCGAAGACGTAGTTAACTGTACAACACTTATTGATGATCATATCTTAAGTTCATTTGATATACTATCGCTTGTATCAGATATTGAAGATTCATTTGACGTTGATATTTCGCCGGCAGAATTAATTCCGGAAAATTTTAACTCGGCCAATGCCTTATGGAACATGATTTGTCGTCTTAGGGAGGAATGCTGAAATGGAGTACCATTTACTCACATACAGCTTCTTATTTCTTCCTATAATATTGATATTATATAAGTTGACACCTTCAAAATTTCGTTGGTGCCTTCTTCTTGTAGTGGATATTGCTTTTTATTTAATGATAAGTAAAGCGTTGATTGTTTTTTTCATTTTTGCTGTTGTAATTACTTATTGCACAGGATTAATGATTGATCGTTTAGGCAGCAGCAATAAATACACCGGAAAAATGTTAAAAAAACACAAACGTATTATTCTGTTTATAGGAATTATTCTCAACTTATCTATGTTGATCGTATTTAAGTACTTTAAATTAATTGGTATAAGCTTTATAGCTCCTATAGGTATATCTTATTATACTCTTCAGACTATATCGTATATGACTGATATCTGCAGAAGAACTATTAGTTGCGAACAAAATATAGGAAAACTTGCACTATATCTTAGTTACTTCCCACAGGTAATCGAAGGACCAATAAGCAGATACTCCAACATGAAAAATGAGTTATTTGCAGGCAAGGATCTTAGTTATACAAACATTACTTCCGGCTACCAACGAATATTATGGGGTTTATTTAAAAAAATGGTCATTGCCGATCATTTGGCACCTGCTGTTTATAAAATTTTCCTCCATCCCGAAAACTATGACGGCACGGTAATTGCAATTGGCGCAATTATGTTTACAACCCAGCTTTACGCAGAGTTTTCAGGATGTATGGATATTATTATAGGTAGTAGTGAAACATTAAGCATTACCCTTCCCGAAAATTTCCGCCAACCATTTTTTGCCAAAAACGCATCCGATTTTTGGCATAGGTGGCATATCACCCTGGGAACCTGGCTTAAGGATTATATTTTCTATCCAATATCCTTAGCAAAACCATTAAAGAAATTATCAAAAAAAGCCAAAACAATTGTCGGAATTAATATTAGTAAAATGATTGTTCCTACTATAGCTTTATTTTTTGTATGGTTGACAAATGGTATTTGGCACGGCGCAGGCTTAACTTATTTATTTTATGGAATGTACTATTTTGTACTTATATTTATTGAAACAATATGCGAACCACATATTGAAAAATTCTGTCAAAAACATTCTATATATGAAAGCAACTTGTTAATATCATCATTTAGAGCATTAAAACTATTTGTAATCGTAAACATAGGTGAAATGTTTTTTCGTGCCAAGTCAATAACAAGCGGTTTTAACATGTTTAAAAAAATAATATTTGATTTCCACCTTTCGTCACTTAAGGATGCAAATTGGGGAATAGATAAATATGACATGATTATTTGTTTTTTTGCTATTATTTTATTATTTATCGTTGATTTTATTCACGAAAAAAATATAAAACTGAGAGATGTGATATCAAATTACAAATTGCCCATTCGATGGGCCATTTGGTATGCCTTGATATTTTCTATCATTTTAACCGGTGCCTATGGTGCAGGCTATACTGTTATAGACATGATATATGCGGCTTACTAATCATAATACACTATATGGAGATAACTATGGATAATACAAAAGAAACGTATAATAATATTATAAAAGCAGTTTTATTTTTCACCGGACTGATCATTATATCAACACTACTAACGGTATTTATCTATAAAGATAACAAAAAAAACATATATGATACTATTGCCGTAAATAATAAAATCAACGAAATAAAAAATGAGCCAAACGACAGTTTGCAGGTAATATTCTACGGAGATAGTGAATGTTATTCCACATTTTATCCTAAAATCTTATCATCTGAGTTTAATATATCATCTTTCGTATGTGCAACTGCAGCTCAACATATTTGCGATACTTATGCGATACTAAATGAAAACATCAGGACACAAGCCCCTAAAGTAATTGTCCTTGAAACCAACTGTATATTCCGTAAGCCCAAAAACACCGGCACAGATAAAGACATTGCCATGAACTTTTTGAGCAATCATTTATCTATGTTTGCCCACCACTCAGATTGGAAAATTCTTGCAAAAAAAGCTTTACCCAAAAAACGCTTTAAGCACAAAAAGAATAATAAAGGTTTTGTGATTCGAAAAAACACAATACCCTATAGAGGCGGAGCCTACATGAAAATTACAAAAAAAACAAAAAAGATACCCAAAAAGAATCTTGAGTATCTAAATCAAATCAAAAGCCTCTGTGACAATAATAATATAAAGTTAATTTTAGTAAGTACACCATCACCCAAAAATTGGTCATATAAAAAACATAATGGTATTTATAAATGGGCAGCTGCTAATTCTGTCACCTATATAGACCTCAATCTTGAAAAGTCACTTACAATCAATTGGAAAAAAGATACAAAAGATGGCGGCGATCACTTAAACTTTTCCGGTGCAAAAAAAGTCACGCGTCATATAGGAGAATATTTAAAAAAATATATTCTCCTCAAAGAATAAATTCATGCATTCACATGCAATATTTGAACGAAAGAACCAATTTGTAATCACTGCCGTCAGTCATTGAAACAGCACCTCCTCCCATCTTCTCCATCAAATTCCTAATGCTTATTATTCTTCACCCAATCATCCAAAAGATGTATATTGCTTGAAGATATTTTATTTTTATTGATATACGACTGCATTTGTTCTATATAATAATCATTTTTTTCAACTATATTTTTTCTTTTTGAATAAAAGGTTTAAAGACAAAAAGGACACTACTGTGTCCTCTCGTCATAATGGTTTTTAGTGTATTATTTTATCTTCCAATCCTGCGATACCATCTGTTGTTTTGTCATCCGACTGTAAATGCTGTCATATCCCGAAAGAAACTCAGGACTTCCCTGTTCTGCTACAACACCGTCTTTCAACACGACTATATGATCCGCTCCCGCAATTGTCCTCATCCTGTGAGCAATAATCATTACAGTCTTGTTCTTTATCAGTCTTGTCAACGCTTCCTGAATAACAGTTTCATTTTCCGCATCAAGAGAGGCTGTTGCTTCATCTAATAGTATTATAGGCGCATCCTTAAGAAAAGCTCTGGCTATAGATATTCTCTGTCTTTCTCCACCCGACAGTTCACTTCCGTTTTCACCTATATTCGTGTGGTACTTTTCCGGAAGATTATTAATAAATTCATCGCAGTTGGCTAGTCTGGCAGCTTCCATAACCTCTTCGTCTGTAGCACCACTCTTTCCTATACGGATATTTTCCATAACAGAATTATTAAACAATGTTACATCCTGAAAGACAATTGAATAATTTGATAGCAAGGTTTCCGGATCAACATCTGATATATCCTCTCCACCAAGAGTAATCTTGCCGCTGTTAACATCCCAGAATCTTGCAGCAAGTCGTGATATGGTAGTTTTTCCGCCACCGGAAGGTCCTATTAGCGCTGTCACCTGTCCCTGTTTTGCTGTAAAACTTACATCCTTCAAGACTTCAGTATCATCAGAATATTTGAAACCTACATGATCAAATATTATGTCATATCCGTCATTTTCAAGAGAATCTGATCCGTTCTGAATCTCGTGTGACAACACCTCATCAAGACGTTCACATTGAATACCTGTTGCAATTATTGCCGCAAAGTTCTGTAAACTAATCTCCATAGGAGCATATAGTCTTGATACCAGCATCAAAAACATAAAAAATGTGAGTAAATCAATCTCGCCCTTTGCAAAAAGACTTCCACCGACAACCGCCGTTGTTCCGATTCCTATTTTCAATATAATAGCTGCAGAATTGACATACACTGCCATTTTCAATTCTGTAAACAGCGCGAACTTCTCAACTTTTTTAATCTTCTGATCAAGTTCTTCCATATAACGGTCTTGAGCGTTGTTCGCCCTTAAATCCCTTATGGATTCAAGACATTCCTGTATCCCATCCGCCATTGAAAGCTTTACTTCCTGATTCTTCCTTACCGCTCTTTTCTCAGCATCCGAACAGGTAATAACAATGAGAAACGCAACTGGTATTACCCAAAAGCTTGCAAGTACCATTCTCCAGTCAAAGAAGAAAAACAGGCTAACCCCAACAAGAATTACAGAGACAACCGCCCCGATCAACTCCGGAATCCAATGACTAGAAGCTGTTTCGATCATGGCGCAATCTCCCATGATATTTGTGGTCAGATCCGCAATATTCTTTTTACCAAAATAAGATAGTGGTAACTTTCTCAACTTCTCTGCAATTGCCGTCCTTCTGATTCCGCTTTCACGATATGTCGTAAGAAATGTTGCATTGTACTGTATATAGTTGGTAACAGCAACCAATATGAGCACCACTATAGAAGCCGCAACATAAAACGGAATTCTTTCCCGATTTAGTCTGTCATTTAACAGATCATTGATAAGTGTATAAAGAATGCCTGCCGGCATCATAAGCGCAATATTGGTAATTGTAACGCTTGCACAGGCTTTTAACATGTCTATCGCACCCTGTCTTGAAAGTGCATATTTGTGTTGAAGTTTTTCTATCATTTTATTTACCCACCTTCCATGCAATAGATTTTGAATATTCATCAAACATACGCTTGTAAAGACCATTTCGTTTCATCAGTTCATTGTGAGTTCCCGATTCATTGCACAAACCATCATCCATTACAAATATCCTGTCAGCATTTACAACCGTACTAAGTCTATGTGCAATCATTACAAGTGTCTTATTCTTAGCCAGTTCTTCAAATGCCGCCTGTACCTTCGTTTCATTATCGGGATCTGCAAAAGCGGTAGCCTCATCCAAAATCAATATCGGCGCGTCTTTTAGAACCGCTCTGGCAATGGTTATCCGCTGCTGCTCACCACCCGAAAGGTAAGTTCCTTTTTCGCCTATTACCGTATGTATACCCTCCGGAAGTTTGTCGATGATATCCATACACTGAGCTTTTTCAAGTGCATCAAGTACTTCCTTCTCCGACGCATCAGGTTTAGCCATTCTTACATTTTCCAGAATAGATTTCTTGATCAGCCTGCTATCCTGAAACACAAAAGACACCTGTTTCATCAATGCGTCCTGTGCCATATCCTTAACATTTACGCCACCGAACAGTATCTCTCCGGCGCTTACATCAAAGAACCTGACCATAAGCTCAGCTAAGGTTGTTTTTCCCGAACCTGACGGTCCTACAAGCGCTACGTGTTCACCTGCCTTTATAGAAATCGACACATCACTTACCGCATCTTTAATTGCATCCTTATAGCGATATGACACATGTTTAAGCTCAATTCCATTATTAACCGGAGTTAAAATCCTATCTCCATCCTCCAGGCTTTCAATTTCCATGATATTGTCCACTCGCTTTAGCGCATCAATTAACGTCATCTCCGCCTCACCTGAATACGCAATCTTCGTAAGAGCAATCGTGATAAGCGGTGTCACTATAATGTAATACATGATATTTAATATATCCGCATTGTCCACACCATTACCTGAAACAACAAAGGCCGCTATCACAATAAACGCAAATATCGCGTTGATACAAGTCATAAATCCCATCATCGGGAATCTTAGCATCAATGTATATTCCGTTGTCCACTTACCGTAACCATCTATACATGTCTTAAAACGCTTAAAAGAATGAACAGTCTGACCGAAAGTCTTTACCACAGGAACTCCCCTGACATACTCTGTCGCCTCGCTGCTCATAGTATCAAGTGCATCCTGGTATTCCTTCATTTTTTGCTGCATACCCTCGCCCATCATAGACATCATACACATAAAACCAATAACTGCCGGAATCATACAGATAAGTCCGATTTTCCAGTTAAATGCAAGGACTAAAACAAGCAAACCTATCGGTGTGACCGTTGCAACCGTCTTATCAGGCAGGTTATGCGCAATAAATGTTTCCGTTGCCGCAGTTGAATCATTTATCACCCTTCTGATCTTACCTGTACCATCCTCATCAAAAACACCAAGTGGCAAGGTGATAATTCTATGCAGCAACGAACTTCTCATGTTTGCCTGAACTCGAAACGCAGCTATGTGAGTGCAAAATAAAGCCGCAATATAGACGAGCAACGCTCCCACGACCAGACCAACCGCTGACCATGCATAAACCTTAATCTTGTCGGTACTTTCTCCATTTACCGCACATCTTATTATCTTCCAAAGTTCATAATAGGGAATAAGAGTCATCACTGCACTTACTGCAGCCAAGAACCTTCCCAGTGTAATCAGGTTCTTATGTCCTCCCGCATATTCCCTGATAAGCTTCATGTGGTCATACTTTTCTGTTTTACTCATTGTTTTCCTCCTTAAACAACTCCTTTATAAATAATTTGAGTTTACTATAAGACGCTTTGCTCTCAGGCATATAGTTTTGATATAAAATATAGCTGTGGAACATACCGGGCTGTGTTTCAAGCTTAACATCTACACCTGCACTTATCGCTTTGTTATAAACCGACAGTGTATCGTCAAGCAGCATTTCATGTCCACCAACAAACAACATCATTGGTGGAAAGTCACTGAAATTAGCAAATGCAGGCGAAACATAAGGATTATTCCTATCCTCTTCCCCAATGCATTTGAAAAGATAACTGTCAAGAAGCTTTTGACGTGTAGCCTCATCAAATACACCCTTTTTATCACCAATTTCGACATCCTTTTGATAATTTACTGCATAACTTTTTCCTGAAGCAGTCATATCCGTCCACGGCGAAAGAAAGAAACATCCGCAGGGCATTTTCATTTCGCTATCACGCAGCTTTAAAAGCATAGCAAGTGCAAGATTGCCGCCCGAAGAATCACCACCCACGATAATGTTTTCAGGTTTTTTACTTGAAGTGATCTCTTCCCACAGATCAAGTGCCTCATTCAACTGGGTAGGATATTGGTATTTCGGAGATAACTTGTAATCTAAAAGGATAATTTCAACTCCGTTTGCCAGATCACAAAACGGCGCACAGAAATCGCGATAATTGTAGGTCAGCCCACTGATATAACAACCACCATGAATGTAGTAAATCACTTTATCTGCGGAACCTGCACCTTCCTTTCTAAGTCGCTGATATTTTGTTCCTTTCTTTGTGCAAAGACACTCCAATGTATAGCCCTTTACGGACTTCGTATGCGAATATTTTTCTGACATCCGCTTCATTTTATCTTCCATCTCCGGATGAGCTATCGGATTAATGTTTTGCATCCGCATCATCATTTTAAAAATTTCACCCCTTACTGAGGACAACACCATCACCTTCCTTATCAATATTATATGTTTTTATGGTATCAAAGTTAGCTTTTGCTAACTCATATGTTAAATATATGCTCCACCAATAAGGTGAAGCTATATTCATTTTCATATCAAATTCCAAAAAAATCTTTCCATGCCGACATATAAAAGCTCTGCAGCGTTTCAGCATAGTGTAATGCTTTTTTTCTACTAAGTCCATGCGTCACAGGCTGAAATACCGCTCCAACATATGAAGTAACAAGCAGATGAAATTCCAATGAATCGATACTTTTAATATCACATCCCTTTTTCTTCAATTCATTCATATAACGCATTGTCACATCTTCTTCAAGCTTTGCAATCTCATGGACAAAATTCTCATAACGTGTACCCCCTGCACATTGTATTAGAAGCTTAAACTCTTCAAGATGTGCATAAATAAACTTCATCGCACGTACCGTTTCATTATTATTTTCCAACTCATAGCCACGATCAATCCCATCCATCGCCCCGAAATACTCACTCTCGATCTGATGATATAGGTCATAAAATCCTGTGATTGCAGGTTCAACAAGCGACTCAAACATCTCCTCTTTATTAGCAAAATGTTTGTATAAACCACTCACCTGAATATTAGCTCCAGCGGCAATTCTTCTAAGTGATGCTTCGTTATATCCGTACTCAAGAAATTCTTTCTTGGCAGCTTCTATTATCTTGATATGGCTTTCTGTTTTATCTCTTGGCATACTTCATCTCCTATAACTCAAAAGAGAACACTGTTCTCTTTTGATAGAGTACAACGTTCTCTTTTCTTTGTCAAGTATTTTTTATCTCATATCCAAGATCCGTAATCGCCTTCTCAATTACTTTATCATCTATCTCTTTCCCAAGTTTTATTATCGCAAGCTCACGAGACAGCTTAACTTTGGCATTGATACCTTCAATAGAATTTAATGCATTCTGAACCCTTCTTGAGCAGTTCTCGCAATGCATTCCACCAATCTTAATCTTTCTTACTTCTATCACCTTATCAAGCTTCTTTGGTTTAATGATAGTTCCTTTTCCACCGCCACCGCAACAGGCACCCTCGCCCTTAAAATGCGGTATGGAATTTTTAATTGCAAAGAAAAGAATGACAACAATAATAACAACTATTAACACGTTTGATAATTCCGTACTCATACTACCTCCCACATCTCGCCCATATTAAGAGCGGCATTTTGCGGAATACACCCCTTGCAGGCCGCTGCATTTTTACTGCATCCACTACAAGACGAACAAGTACCACAGCCCTTATTTTCAAAGGGCTGCAGTACTCGTCTTATAACTCCTATACGCTCAAGATATTCCATCTGTCTTGTTACATCATCGGTAGTCGTTCCAAGCTCATCTGCCAATATTTCAAGAGTGCGTGAATTACCATCCTTTAATAATTCCAGAAGTTTCTGCATCTGATTCCTCCTCTACCAGATAAGAAGACCTATATGATACGCAATACACGCAAACAACAGCGATACAACCGTATAATAAATTGCAATCTTGGCTGTCCATTTTACGGAATGAATCTCCTGATATGTAGCCGCGAGTGCAACAACACAAGGCATGTTAAATGTAATCGCAAATATAAACGCCAACGCCTCCGGTCTTGAAACATTTGCCAGCAATATATCACCCAGATTAGCCGCTCTTGCTGCTCCGCTCATTGCTTGGGCAAATCCCTCGCCATAGCTTCCACCTGTATATAACGCACTTATAACACCGATTGCTCCTTCTTTGCCGACAGAAGCAGCAATAAATGCAATAAAGAGCTGCCAAGGAAGTCCAACGAACTTAGTCACAGGTTCAATAGCCGTTCCGACTTTATATAAAATACTTGTATCATTTACTCCACTGCCATAGCTTAAGAGCCAGAAGATAAGGCATACGAGAAGAACAACCTTTACAACTCGGAAGAATGTGTCCTTGGTTCTTCCAAACACATATCTGAATAAGGCTTTCCATTTAGGTTTGTGATAAGGCGGAAGCTCCATTATCATTCCGCATCTGTCTTCTTTGTTGACCAGCTTCGCACCGAATATTTTTGCCGTGATCCACATATGTAGTATCATCGCAAGTAGAACCACTACTATTACCACAGGTGCTCCCGCACCAAAAAAGATCGTTGACAACATCGGTATCGTAGCCCATGCAGCGCCACAAGGAACTGCCCACGCAAGTGCGATTGTAAGAACCTTCTGACCCCAGTTATCGATAACTCTCGCTCCGGCTGCGCCACCCATTGTACAGCCAAAGCTGACAAGGAAAGGCATCACAGATTTTCCCTGAAGACCAAGCTTTCCCATTGTGTTGTCAAACACATAGGAGATACGTGCCATAACGCCCACCTCTTCAAGAAGTCCAAATACAAGTGTCACTCCAAACACAAATCCGAGCATTTTAACAACATAGCTCATAGACTGTATCAATACGTCACAAACTAGTCCTATAAGAAACGGACTGCATCCGGCCGCTTCAAGAACACCGTTTAAGTAACTTTTTAATATATCAAACACTGAGGCAACCGCCATGATAGGGAGTGCCGGAATAAATGATGCCAAAAGTCCAAGCACCACAGTAAGCACAACCGCAGGCTTACCCCAGAATCTGTGTGTGTAGATTCGGTCAAGTCTGCCAAGCTTAACACTTTGCTTCTTTCCCTTAACTACACCATCCACAAGCTCATCAATCCATTTGAACTTACATTCTCCCGTGGCAATGGCACCGTTATTATCTCCCTTAAGCGACTCTAACACTGCCACTTTATCAGCCGGCAGCTCGCTTTTAAGCTTTGCCGAAACAACCTTGTCATTCTCAAGATATTTGACTGTAAGCCACATAGGTGTATAACCTTCCATCACACCATCATTTAATTGTTCCTTAATCTCGTTATAACCCTCTAATTTCTCATACTCCTCTTCTAGCGCCGAAACATCTATATGACTCTTGTTTTTTAACGCTCTTTCCAAGGTCTGGTAGAACTTGTCATATGCTTTTTTATCCGTTGCAGAAAACAGCATTACCGGAATGCTCAACTTTTTCTCAAGGGCTGCAGCATTTATTGTCTTGCCCTGTTCTCTTGCAACATCTTCCATGTTAAGAACCAGAAAACAAGGTGCATCTATACCCGCATAATCCGCCAGCATAAAAAGACTTCTCTCAAGCTGGGAGCTGTCAGCAAGAATACAGACAACATCAGCATTTCCGGACGCGATAAAATCACGTGTTATAACCTCCTCGTCAGAGTTTGCGGACATACTGTATGAACCCGGAAGGTCTGCGACATCATAGGTAGTTCCTTTATAAGCAAATGAACCCTCTTTCTTTTCCACGGTCTTACCCGGCCAGTTGCCGACATGCTGATGTAATCCTGTCAAAGCATTGAACATTGTCGATTTACCGGAATTGGGCTGACCCAAAAGCGCAATAGTTGCCACGCTCATGCCATCACCTCCTCAACCTCTATACCGTCACATTCTCTGCGATTGATGCTAATCATCGTATCGCGTGAATATAATAGGATCGGACGATTCTTATCATTTTTTATCACACTGATGCGACATCCGGGAGTAAGTCCTATAGATGTTATCCTTCCTATAAATCTCGAATCACCCGAAAGGTTTTTAACAACAGCTTCCGTGTTTTCCTTAAGTTCCTTTAACTTCATGTTCTGTCTCCTTTATATATCCTTTATAGTTAGCCAATGCTAACTTGCCTTCTTTAAACTACCTATGCACCACAACGATGCATAGGTAATTTTTGATTTTTATACAATTTATTACAACCTTCACCACTCTCTTACTCTGCCAACAGATTCGTCATGCTTTTCAACCCCAAGGCAACCGTCGATCCGTTGTGAAGCATCGCAGAGGTGGCCGGAGGAAGAATTCCGGCAATACCAAGAGCAATAAGAGCCGTATTAAATCCAACAATAGTTCTATAATTAAATCCAATCCTCTTCATAAGAAGAACACTGAGTTTGCGCAGTGTTATTATACTGTTAAGATCTGATGAACTGATCGTAATATCCGCAATCTGTCTTGCAATCTCTGCGCCATCGCTTATGGCAATTCCAACATCGGCCGCCGACAGCGCAGGTGAATCATTTATTCCATCACCCACCATGATCACTCGTCTTCCTCTTTCTTTAGCTTTTTCGACATATGATGCCTTATCCTCAGGCAGCACCTCAGAATAATACTCATCAATTCCCGCTGCCGATGCTATAGCTGCAGCAGTCCTCTCACTGTCTCCGGTCATCATAACTATGTGCTCAAATCCAATGTTCTTTAGCTCTTTGACAACTTCCGTCGCCTCTTCCCTCATAGGATCTTCAATCAGTATGCACGCACACAAACTTCCTCCCTTTGCAAAATAAAGGTGAGAATATTGTGCCGGAAGGCTGTCAAATAACTCCTTTTTATCCTCAGGTATCTCGACCTTCTCATCCTCAAACACAAAATGATAACTACCTATGACCGCTTTCTTGCCTTCTATCGACGACGCTATTCCATGAGCCACTATGTAATCGACCTTTGAGTGCATTTCCTCATGTGTAAGACCTTTTTGAACGGCTGCATCAACCACTGCTTTCGCTACCGAATGTGGAAAATGTTCCTCTAAGCAAGCCGCCTGGCGAAGCAGTTCATCCTCAGCCTCACCATTAAAGGATACAACTCTCGCAACCATAGGACTTGCCATGGTAAGAGTCCCCGTCTTATCAAAGACAATAGTATCAGCAGAAGCCACCTCTTCCATGAATCTTCCACCCTTTATGGTAATGCCGTAGTCAGCCGATTCTTTAATTGCTGAAAGAACCGATATCGGCATCGCCATCTTAAGTGCGCAGGAGTAATCCACCATCAACACCGAAACAGCTTTTGATACATTGCGGCTTATAAGATAGGTGAGAGCCGAAGCCGCCAAAGTATAAGGAACAAGACCGTCTGCCAATCTCTCTGCCTTGCTTTCAACGGATGATTTCATCTTCTCAGATTCCTCTATCATTTTCACAATCTTGTCAAATCTTCCATTTCCGCTGACATTTAGAACCTCAATTGTAAGCTCACCCTCTTCTAATACCGTGCCGGCAAATACCGGAGAACCCTCTGCTTTTCTCACACCCTCAGGCTCGCCCGTCATGGAAGCCTGGTTGACAACGGCCTCGCCGTCACACACCTTTCCATCAAAAGGTATTATATTGCCCATGCGGACAACAACTTTATCTCCACAGGAAATCTCTTCGGAATTAGTAAGCACCTCGCCCGAATCAGTCACCAACCAGACTTTATCAATGTTAAGCGACATTTGTCTCGCCAGGTCATCAACCGACTTCTTGTGTGTCCACTCTTCTAAGGTATCGCCGATCTTTAGTAAGAACATGACACTCGAGGCAGTCTTGTAATCTTCTGTTTTGACAGCAGCCGTTATAGCTATCGAATCTAACAACTCAACCTTAAGTCCGCCTTTGCCGAGTGTCTTAAGACCGCGTATTATGTACTTTGCAGTCTTTATAAGTATCCATATCCGTCTGATCGGCTCCGGCACTATAAGACGCTTACCGTAATGAAGAATTATTGAAGTGATTATTCTTTCGCGATAATATGCGTTAAGCTCCCTTCCCGAACATTCCAACTCATGTTCAGGAACTCTGGTATTCTCAAATGAAAAATCACGGATTATATCAAGCGCACAACCTCTGTCACCTTGATAAATGATCACCGCATCCGCCGTTCTCTCGTACACCCGAACCTCTGAAATTTCATCAAAGCTCAAAAGATAATATTCCAGAATATCAGCCTGGCGAAATGATAATCGATTCATATCAAGATGAAACCTTATTCTGTTTCTGTTTTCATGTTTTATAACAAACTTCATATATACCTCTGATATTTATGTATCTATTTATAAAACCACTTTTCAATTTACCACCGGATAATTATTTCTCACTATCCTTTTTCTTATTATCAGCACCGGATTTCTTCTCGCCACTTTCGTCTTCGCACTCTTCACACTCTGACTTCTCTGCCCTCTCTTCATTGATCGCCTGTGCATCAGCATAGATGTCTGAACAGTTCTCCTGAAGAGTCGTCACCTGCGCAAGCACCGTATCCTTAGCTCGAAGTACCGCAGCTGTTCCGTTCGTATAGACTTTCTTGGCATCCTTAGATGAAAGGATTTTTATTCCCTCATAACCAAATAATGTTCCAAGTGCAAAAATACCTACTTTCTTCCAATCCATAACTAAATCCTCCTTTTTTGTAATTATTGTTTCTTATAGCCTGTTATCATTGTAATAACAAAACATATAACTGTTGCCCATGCAAAAAACTTATGACATTTCATAGCATCCCTCCCCATAAATTTTTCAAGGAGTTTTTTGATCAATACCACGTCAATCAAAAAACTCCTTTTATTTTATTACATTCTATGATCTAATCGTGGCATCCGCCATTCTTATGCTTTGAGCAATTACCCGCCATCGGACATCCTATGCATTTTGTACCTTTTTTCTTCTCTTTGTAAATGTAAAATATTGCTCCTCCAACTACCGCTAAAAGGATAACCGATACAATTATATTCGCCACGATTGCAGTCATATTAATCCTCCATTAATCAAGTTTATACTCAAGTGCAATCTGTCTCTGATTAGACTTGATAAGATATGTCACTACTACCGCAAATAATATCACAAATATCAATCCTCCGGCAAATCCGGCTCCAAGTGCGCCTGTAGTTATAAGTGTTCCAATCTGATATACAAGGAAACCTACGATGAATCCTGTTGACAGCTGAAGCGCTATAGCACCCCACAACCATTTTGCCGATTTCATCTCAGAGTTCATAGCTCCAAGAGCCGCAAAGCAAGGCGGTGTGTATAAATTGAACATGAGATATGCCAAAGCTGCAACCTTGGTAATTCCCATAACAGCAGCAACAGCATTACCCTCACCGATAAGCTCAAGTTCATCAGGATCTACAAGATTAGTGATTGCATATACTGTAGCAATCGTACCCACAACATTTTCCTTAGCTATAAAGCCGGTAATCGCTGCGGCGGCAAGCTGCCAGGCCGCAACACCGACAATAGGGATTAAAAGATAAGAAAATGGACCTGCTACGCTTGCGAGGATTGAGGTATCTTCCATACCCTCCTCAACAACTTCGAAGTGCCAGTTAAACGCCTGCATAATCTGAACAACTGTATTACAAACAAGAATCACCGTTCCTGCCTTGATAATGTATGCCTTACCTCTTTCAAGCATAGACTTTATCGCAAACACAAGACTTGGTACCTTGTATTCAGGTAACTCAATGATAAAAAATGATTTTCTAAACTTCATACCTGTGATAGCCTTGATGAGCAACGCTCCAAGAAGCACGAGCAAAATACCTGTCATGTAGCACACAAAGCTCACCCATTTAGAATCCGGGAAAAACGCTCCTGCAAAAAGTGCAATAACCGGGAGCTTCGCGCCACACGGCATAAACGTTGCAAGCATCGCTGTAGAACGTCTCTCTCTCTCATTACGAATAGTACGGCACGCCATGATGGCAGGAATACCGCAACCCGTTCCGATGATCATAGGAATAACAGATTTACCGGAAAGTCCTACTCTCTTAAAAATCGGATCAAGCACAACTGTCGCCCTTGACATATATCCGCAATCCTCTAAGAGCGCGATAAGGAAATACATCACCATAACAAGAGGAAGGAAGCCAACAACCGCACCTACACCGCCTATAATACCGTCCACAAGCAGTGCATAGAGTAGCGGATTGGCGTCTGCCATCTTGTCACCAACCCATCCCTGGAAGGTTTCTATCCATCCTGCCAAAATATCAGCAAGCCATGTGCCGACTGTAGTCTGCGAAACATAGAACACAACCCACATAACACCCGCAAATATCGCAAGCCCCAGAATAGGATGTGTTATAATCTTATCAATTGTATCACCAAAATTTTTATCCTTGGTGAGCACTTTTCGTTTCTCAACTTCACTGACAATTGCTTTCACATACTCAAAACGCTTCCTGTCAGCATCCTCCACTGCCGCTTTACTGGTAAGGTCAATATCACCTTGAACATAAGGCGCTTTCTGTCCCTTTCCTTCAAGTTCCGCAGCAACCCTTACTGCTTCTTTGATACCATTTTCCTGAGTGGATACAGTCTTTACTACCGGACACCCAAGTCTCTCTGAAAGCTTCTTCTCATCAATAGTATTTCCTTTTTTGTCATTAATATCACTCTTGTTAAGAGCAACCACAACAGGGATTCCAAGTTCCAAAAGCTGTGTTGTAAAGAATAAACTTCTGCTTAAATTGGTGGCATCCACAATGTTAATGATCGCATCGGGATGTTCGTTCTTAACGTAACCACTTGTTATACTCTCCTCAGATGTAAATGGTGACATGGAATAAGCACCAGGAAGATCGACCGCGATAAGTTCTTTGCCCGTATCATTATATTGTTTCTTGATCTGACTCTCCTTCTTATCTACGGTAACACCTGCCCAGTTACCAATCTTTTCATTTCGTCCTGTTAATGCGTTGTACATGGTGGTCTTACCACTGTTAGGATTACCTGTTAACGCAATTCTCATAACGATTCCTCCTTCATATAATATCAATTGCTACAGTTAGTTAAAACTAACCGTTATTCAAAAAATATAGTGTCTGTTAAGACACATATTTTCATCCAATATTTATTGCAGATGCAAGCTCAGGATCTATATTATACCTAGCATCTTTGATGGAAACCACAAGATTCCTCTTCTTATCCACAACTGTTATGTTCTCACCGCTGTAACATCCAAGGGAAAAAAGAAAGCTCTCCATCTCATCATCACCACCGGTATCAACCGAATTGATGATATATTCTTTTCCAAGTTCGGCCTCGTTGAGTGTCACGTTACCCACCTCTAATCTATATTTATACTATTAAACACGAATAATCAAAGGATATTGTAGATATTACAATATCCTCATCCGCGCATAGGTTAGCACCATCTAACTATTATTCAAATTATCACACTTATATTTAAAAGTCAATACATTTTTTCCTGTCCAGTGCATCCCAAAACAAATTTTCATATACCGCACAAGTTTTAAAAACCTTACAAAGCTTAACAGCTTCTTCCTCACCTACACAACCGGCGGCCTTATCAACCATTTTAATCCAGGTGTTATTCGACTCAATGTAGTCAATTATAACCGGTTCTCTTACACAGTTTTCAATATCCTCGTCGCTCACACCAATATCTTTCATGTTGGCTATATGAACAGTATTAATTTCACGTTCTGTATCATATAATTCTTAAACAAGCTTTTGTCCAGAGTCCCCATTGTCGTATTTATCTGCATATCCATCAAATTTCTGTTTACTCATCTCAAAAACTCCTTATAAAAATACATAGTTGTGCGCAAGAGGACCACTACCTTTACCCAGATTAAGCATAGCAGCCAAAGCCTCTGATATATAGTCCTTCGCATCTTTTACCGCTTCTTCCAGCGATTCACCTTTTGCAAGATTTGACGCGATAGCACTAGAAAGTGTACATCCTGTACCATGTGTATTTGAATTATTGATCCTCTTTCCGTTAAACCATTTTGAGCCTTCTTTATAATACAGAAGATCATTTGCATCATTCACCTTGTGACCTCCCTTACAAAGAACTGCGCATCCAAACGTCTCATATATCAGTTTCGCCGCCTTTTCCATATCTTCCTCTGAGGCAATCGTCATTCCCGAAAGGACTTCCGCCTCCGGAATATTAGGAGTAATAACCGTAGCTAAAGGAAGAAGATATTCCTTTAACGTTACAATTGCATCATCGCTTATCAGTTTGGCTCCGCTGGTCGCAACCATTACAGGATCAACAACAATGTTGATTGCTTTGTATTCTTTTATCTTTTCTGAAATGACACGTATAAGTTCACTTGATGAAACCATGCCGGTCTTTACTGCATCCGGAAAAATATCACTAAACACAGCATCTAACTGTTGAGCCAGAAATACCGGAGTCACCTCCATAATCCCTGTCACTCCGAGAGTATTCTGTGCAGTGAGTGCCGTAATCGCACTCATTCCATATACCCCATTTGCTGTCATGGTTTTAATATCCGCCTGTATTCCTGCCCCGCCACTGGAATCACTTCCGGCTATCGTCAAAGCAGTATTCATATAATTCACCTTCCTTCATTTAAATTATCCCAGTTACTGATAATGTCTTTTATTTCCATCGCATACAGATCACTGACTTCCTCAACGCCCCTCTGATCTGTTTCTCCATCCCTGTCATACACTCCAACAGATATATATCCCGCTTTCTTCGCGGTTTTTAAAGCATATAACGAATCTTCCACAACTATAACTTCCCCGGTATTTAGCTTCATACACTCCGCTGCTTTATTGTATATATCAGGCTCATGTTTACTTATTCCAATTTCACCTGTGGTATAAATGCTGTCAAAAAAACTCAGAATATTGTTTCTGTCAAGAGCCGTTTCCACATGGATACGAGGACTTGAGGTGGCAGCTGTTATCTGTATACCCTTGCCTTTCAAAAAACCAAGCAGTTCTACTACTCCCGGTTTGGCGAGCACCTCATCAAAGTAATAATTCTGAAGCATCAAACTGATTCCATTAAGAATATCAACAGTAGGTTTATCTATATCATATCTGTCTTTTAAGTAATCGGCTCCCTGTTCCATACTCATAGAAAAAAGTATGTTATTCAACCCTTTTTCGGGCTTTTTTCCAATACTTTTCAGATATCGAGCCCCGAGATCGTTCCATATACTCATGGAATCCAGAATGACACCGTCTATATCAAATATTACTCCTTTTATCATCTCTTCCATCCTTATTATTTAACGTAAAACCATATCCCCGGTCACATTTTTCAGTTTCCTCGTCGCCTCAACTATGTCCTTTGCACCATATATTGCACTTATCACAGCTATCCCTACAATCCCTGTCTGTGCAAGCTTTGGAATATTCTCTATCGTGATTCCTCCTATGGCTATTACAGGAATACTAACCGCATCACATATTTCTTTAAGAGTATCATGGGATACATCAATTGCATCATCTTTGGAACCCGTAGGGAACACAGCTCCAACTCCCAGATAATCTGCCCCTCTTTTTTCTGCAAGTATTGCCTGCTCAACAGTCTGTGCCGACACACCAATTATTTTATCCGGTCCAAGCTTCTGCCTAACATCACCGGCTTCCATATCACTCTGACCTACATGCACTCCATCGGCATCTATCTCCATAGCTATGTCAACATCATCATTTATAACAAAAGGAACCTTATATTCAGAACACAGCCTTTTTATCTCCCTGGCTTCGTCAAGGAACGCATCATGATCCAGATTTTTTTCTCTTAACTGGATAAATGTAGCCCCGCCATCCAGACTTTCTTTAACTACCTCATACAGAGTCCTGCCCTCTAACCAATGTCTGTCTGTAACTGCATATAACAGCAAATCCTTATTATCTAATTTCATACTTAGCTCCCTTATCTAGCGTTTCTCCATCCATATTGTATATAGCGTCTATTATACGATTGCGATAAGTTGAATTACCGTCACCATTTTTCATATTAGACCATCCAATCTCTCCTGCAAGCCCCATGGTACATACCGCTGCAGCAACAGCCTCCAGTCTGTTATCAGAATTAGCCACTAAAAATGCGGTGGCAAGACCTGAAAGCTGGCACCCTGTACCTGTAATCTTACCCATTTCAGGACGACCATTTCTTATTACAAAACATCTTTCTCCATCACTCACCAGATCAATGGCTCCGGTAACAGCTACCACTGCATCCGTTTTTTTTGCAAAATCTTTAACAAATCTTATAGCTGTATCCAGCGACTCCTCCGTAACCGTGTCTGCGACATCTGCATCTACTCCCTTTGTAGTTCCGCTTCCAAGAGAAAGCGTCTTAATCTCAGAAATATTACCTCTGATACACGAAAAATGTATCTCATCCATCAGTTTTACCGCAGTATCCGTACGAAGCTTTGATGCGCCTGCTCCAACAGGATCAAGTAAAACTATATGTCCAAGTTCTATTGCCTTTTTACCGGCCTTAAACATTCCCTCTATCGAATTCTTATTGAGAGTTCCGATATTAATGTTAAGACCTCCGCATATAGCAGTTATGTCTTCTACATCCTCAGGTTCATCCGACATTATCGGACTTCCTCCACAGGCAAGAAGTACATTTGCAACATCATTTACTGTGACATAATTTGTGATGTTATGTACTAGCGGACCATTTGCTCTGACATTTTCCAAACACTTTCCTAGCATTTTTTATTCTCCTTCCTGTATGGGAGCTGCTAAACTTTTCGTAATCATGATTTGCATAAAGCATTTTTCCGTATATATAACTAAGGTAGTCTATAAAGTAAACGACTATGCTAAGCGCCGCTTCTTGGACTTTCAAAGTAAAATAACGGCAAAAATGCCAAAAAAAGACACTTCTGCCGTTATGCATCAGTATATCCCTACGTTGGCATTATCCAAATCAGGTTACGGGTCCAGACAATACAGTCTGTTCTCAGCCAAATCACGTTCAGCTCCCCTTTTTCAGGGAGATTATACAACCTCTCCACAATATAATCAACATTATTTTTTGACATTTTCAATGTATTGTTACAAGTATTTGATATTATATTCCATTCATGATAAAATATAGTAATTATAATCTAACTATAAACATAAAGGAGAATAGTTCTATGGCATTACAGGAATCCGGAGAAATGTATCTCGAAACTATATATGTTCTTTCACAAAAATCAACCGAAGTTCGAGCAATAGATATCGGTGAATATATGGGATATTCGAAACCGTCTGTAAGTCGTGCTTTGGGACTCCTCAAGGAAGAGGGACTTATCAAAAAAGACAAGGAAGGATTTATCAGGCTTTCTGAAGCCGGTAATATACTTGCAAAGCGCATATACGAACGCCACACCGTTCTTACAAAAATGTTCACACTACTAGGCGTAGACGAAGAGACAGCTGCAGAGGATGCCTGTCGTGTTGAGCATTACATAAGTGATACGACATTTGAAGCAATCAAGAATCATATGAAAAAATACTCAGCAGAATAATCCGCTGAGTATTTTTTTACATTTTAGCATTGGTATATTTCGTTTTCTTGCGTCCTACAACATGTCCTGTAATAGTCCTTGCAATCAATCCACTCTTTTTACATATTCCCTGTGACTTGCATAGGAAGGTCTTCCGCCTCTGCCGCTCTGATCTTTCGTAACCGCAAAATACTTGTCTACATCTTTGGAAACCCATGACCAGTTTGGATCATAGTATTTTCCGTCTATTTCTGCCCAGCCATGTCCACCTGAAGAGATTGCGTACACCTTCTTGGCTCCCGCTGCCGCAGCCAGATAAGCAAATCCGCAACCGCCTGTATAGCAGTCACCGTATCCCTTATATATTGCGTATGACGCATAATACATATCCCATTTATCAATATCTGATTTAAAACCGGTCAGATTTCTCCACTCAATCTTATCTCTCATATATAAGAAACATGCTTTATATTTCTCATTCTTACTCATCTTGAAATTCGTAATATCAAATACAATCTTATTCGCCTCTGCAAGAAGTCGCGCCTTATCCTTATTGTCAACCGCATAGCCTTTGTCATTTATCTTGATGCCATTAATCGTTTTACCACATACAAGATATCCCTTTTTCTTAGGCCCTATTTTGAAATAGCAATAGCGGTTCTTGCATTTCACCCATCCCACACGTTGCATACCATTCTCGTCAAAGCAATAGAACTTCTTACCTATTTGAACCTTTCCGTTCTTTACTTTCTCCCCATTTTCATCATAGTAGAAGACTCTTCCCTTCTTATTCATAGTCCAGCCTTCTTTGTGTTTTGCAACACATAATGAACTATTTAACCCCAACACACATATATTGATAAATGCAATCCCAATAAACAACCATTTTATATATTTCATAATTTCAGTCCTTCTTCCCGGTTTTTTTAATTAAATGATATTTGAGACGTCACAACACCTCGTAACCCCTACGGCTCTGTATCCCATTATAAATTAAATACCAAAAGATTACCACCTTTTATTTTATTCCTCTACAGCGTTCCTCACAAGGGAAATATCTTGTATATAATTGTCAAAAGTAGTATAATAAATTCATATTTTTTTAACGGAGAGGGAACATTGTCACTAATTTCAAATATATTTATAATTTTTGTTTTAGCAGCAGTTTTATGCTACTACATAGCACCACAAAAACTCAGATGGATTGTCCTTCTGATTTTTAGCTATACCTATTATCTTGCGGGAGGAGCACGTTACCTGATATTCATCCTGTATTCAACGATTGTCGTATGGCTGTTTGGACTTGCCATCGACCATTTACAGGAAAAGAATGCACCCGCTAAGACCTTGAAACGGGTGGTAACCCTAGGTGTTATCCTCGGCTTTCTTATGCTTTTTATAGTCAAATATATTGACTTCTTTACAGATATTCTGAACACGGTATGCAGGCTTAATATCCCGGGTGTAACTATACTTTTTCCTCTGGGAATTTCCTTCTATACCTTTATGTCGATAGGTTATCTGTTGGACGTATATTGGAAAAAGGCAAAGGCAGAGAAGAACTTCTTCAAATTCGCTCTTTTCATATCCTTCTTTCCACAGCTCATGCAGGGCCCGATAGGTAACTATAACAAATTAGCACCGCAGCTTATCACTCCGCATAAGTTCTCGTGGGAATCCATAACCAAAGGATTATCGCGTATAATATGGGGATATGTCAAGAAAATGATAATAGCCGACTGGGCGGGCATTTTTGCAGATGCTATATGGGACGATCCCGACACTTATAACGGCATTGTCCTGCTCGGACTTGTATTTTACGGAATCCAGTTATACGCCGACTTTTCAGGCGGTATCGATGTAGTAATCGGAATCGGCAATCTCTTCGGCATCGAGATGGAAGAGAATTTCCGCCAGCCCTATCTCGCAAAGTCTATGGCTGACTTCTGGAAACGCTGGCATATATCGCTTGGCGAATGGATGATGAACTATGTGTTCTACCCGATTACTTTATCCGGTTGGATGACCAAGTTCTCAAGCTGGTCAAGAAAGAAATTCGGGAAGAAAATGGGACGTATAATTCCGATAGCACTTGCGGATTTTATCGTATTCTTTCTGGTTGGAATCTGGCACGGTGCAAGCTGGAAATATGTTGTCTATGGACTGCTTAACGGTGGTATCATTGCATTTAGTGAACTGATGGGCGGAACATATAGGAACTGGAAAAAAGCCTTACATATATCCGGAAAAGAGCGCTGGTACAATGCATTCCAGATCATAAGAACCTATATAATCGTTAATCTTCGCTGGTTCTATGACCGATCGGATACACTCACACAAGGCAATCACCTGGTAAAGCAGGCATTTACTCACCTTGACTGGTCACAGGTTTTTGCTATCGCTGCCGGAAGAGGCGGGACGGAATACGTTCCACAGGCACTGCTTATCATAGCAATAGGGTGTATCTTTATGGTAACTGTCGGTATCTTAAAGGAGAGGGGAGTAAATGTTTCAGAGAAGGTACGCTCGCTTCCGGTACCGGTTGCGGCAGCAGTCTACATTACATTGTTTTTACTGATTGGAATATTTGGATGCACATCTGCACCGAAAGGATTTATATATGCACAATTTTAAGAAAACCTTAGCAGCCGTTGGAATCATCATCGTGTTGCTGTTCATCCTGGTTGCGGCGGACACTTTACTATACCCATGCACATTTATGAGGAATGATATACACGCTATCTCTAACAACACCTATGATGATGTGTTTGTCGGAACCTCACATGGCAAAATGAATATTGATCCTGAGACTATGGAGGATATAACAGGGCGAACAGGTCACAACCTCTGCGTCGGTGGTGAATATCCCGTAGATGTTCTTTATATGATAAAACTTATGATAGAAAATGGGCACACTCCAAAACGCATAATCTACGAGGTGTCTCCGGGATACTTTGTACGCGAGAAGGAGGAGGGAAATAATTATTTATTGTTCTTTCACGAGTTTCCTCTTTCAGTGTCAAAACTTTCATACTTCAGGGATGCTGTAATAAAATGCGATTTCCGCACACTCCTCTTTCCATGGTATGAATATGATCTCTCATACGAGTTAAGCCATGCAAAAGATAATCTTAGCAAGAAGCTGTCGGGTGATTACAGTGCGGATAGTTTTGCAACCGAGACCCAGAAATATCACGAGAGCGGATTTATAGAGAGATATCCTGTCGACATAGAGACGTTAGAGAATGATTATGCCGAGGAATGGTTTCCCGAGGATATCGTAGAAAAGAATATGGACGACTTAGACGAGATCGTCAAGCTCTGCAAAGATAACAACATTGAGCTTATTGCAGTTACCACACCTTTGTCAGACAGAGCTTTAGTGGAAAGCCGTGAGGGAAGTGCTGCTCTTAACGAATACTACTCAGACTATTTTGGCAAGGCAGATGTAGAATATATCAATTTTAACTACGGACAATATTATGATATGACAGAACATGATCTTGCATGTTATACAGATCTTGACGGGCATATGAACGGAGATGCGGCGAGAAGATTTTCGAAAATACTCGCTGAGGTACTGAAATGAATTAGGGGGGGTTCACAAAACCCATATAAACATAAACAACTACAAGGAGGCACAGGACAGCAGATGAATAATGTACTTGATTACTTAAAAAAGCAGGCAGAACACAATCCGTCAAAAACAGCATTTGCCGACGAGAAAGTTTCCGTGACATTTAAAGAGTTGCATGACATATCAAAAGTTATAGGCACAAATCTTGCAAAACGAAATTGCGCAAGAAAGCCTGTGCCAATCATGATGGACAAGAACGTACCTACCATCGAGATTATGATGGGCATAGTACAGGCAGGGGGTTTTTATGTCATATTAGATCCGACCCAGCCGACTCTTCGTCTCAATCAGATAATAAGTACATTAGAACCCGAAATACTTATAACAAATAAAAACTACACTAATCAGGCATCCAGCCTTTCCTTTTCGGGAGATATACTCCTTGCGGATGAACTGAAAAAAGGAGAGCCTGATTCCTTGCTCTTATCACAGGTCAACAAGGCTCACGTCAACACTAATCCTTTATATGTGCTTTTCACATCAGGTTCGACAGGCATACCAAAGGGAGTTGTTGTAAGTCACCGCAGTGTAATAGACTTTATAGATGAATTCACTAATACATTTGATATAGATGAAAATGATGTGCTGGGTAATCAGGCACCTTTGGATTTTGATGTTTCCGTCAAGGACATATACAGCGGCTTAGCTGTCGGTGCAACAGTCGAGCTCATACCAAAGGAATACTTTTCAATTCCTGTTAAATTGCTCGATTTCCTCGATGACAGAAAAGTGACCAATCTTACCTGGGCGGTATCGGCGCTTGGAATCGTATCCATTCTTAACGGTTTGTCATACAAGAAGCCTGCATTTATCAAACGCATAATGTTTTCCGGAGAGGCAATGCCTATAAAACATCTAAATTACTGGAGAAACTACTACCCGGAAGCACGGTTTGTCAATCTCTACGGTCCTACCGAAATAACCTGCAACTGCACATATTACGAGATAGACAAAGCTTTCGAACCGGGTGATATGCTTCCTATCGGCAAGGCATTTCCTAATGAAAACGTATTCCTTTTAGACGAGAATGACAAGGAGATCACTTCTGTCGGTGTCGAAGGCGAGATATGTGTAAGCGGAACCTGTCTTTCACTGGGATATTATAATAATCCGGATCAGACCGCAAAGGTGTTTACCAACAACCCGCTAAACAGAAGGTGGAATGAAACCATTTACCGCACAGGCGATCTTGCCTACTATGACGAGAATAAAGATTTATGCTTTACCTCTCGCAAGGATTTTCAGATAAAACATATGGGACACAGAATCGAACTCGGAGAAATCGAGGCTGCCCTTGAAAAAATAGATGCTATACAGAGAAGCTGCTGTGTTTTCGATGAAAAGAAGAATAAGATAGTCTGCTTCTATCAGGGGGATATTAGCAAGAAAGAGATTGTAGGACAGGCTCGCAACTATCTCCAGAACTTCATGATACCCAATGTTTTTCGTCAGATGGACGAACTGCCCATTACCGCAAACGGAAAGCTTGATAGAAAGGCTTTAAAACAGACACTTTAATAAGAACTTTCAGGCGATTGCGAAACACTATACTTTTTGAATGTCTTTGTGTAAATAGAATATTTTTACTCGGCTAACGTTCCTAATGCTGTCGTAAAAATATTCTATTTACACAAGACAAAACAGAAAATTACAGTTTCGCAATTACCTAATATAATAAAACACATAAAGGAGATTACTTATGGAAGAATTAATGGAAATTTTGGAGGACATTTGTCCGGATGTGGACTTTGAAAACGAGAAGGCACTTGTAGATGACAAGATTTTGTCATCATTTGATATCATATCTATTATAAGCGAGATAAGCGAAACCTATGGCATTCGCGTAACTCCCGCTGAGATAATACCGGAGAACTTTAACAGTGCGGATGCACTATGGAATATGATCTGCAAGCTTAAGGAGGGATGACGCATGAGATTAAAACCAAGATTATTAATGTTAGCCCTTATGACCGCATTTACTGTAAGCATGGTAAATAAACCTCTGCCTGTAAATGCAACCGAGCTTACGGAAGGCTACAATCCTGCCGACTCACTCTACTATGTCAAAGAGGACGGCAAGCTTATTAAGGCAAGCGGTGTGGTAAAGGTCGATCAGGATTACCTCTATTTTGAGGATGGCGTTTTGCAGGCCGATTTTTCAGGACTTAAGAAGATAAAAGACGATGATTCGTTTGAACTGTATTATATTGAAGCCGGTAAAGCTGTTATCAACGATTGGAGAACTGCGACTGAGAAAAAGGGCGATTTTACCTACTATTTCGGAAGTGATGCCAAGGCTTATAAAGCTGACAGTATCAGCGGTTTTAGAACCACCAAGGTCGTTCTTAAGAAAGTTGACGGCAAGCAATACGGTTTTGATGAGAATGGTCATCAGGCAAAAGGTCTCTGGGCAACCGACTCTAAGCTTGTTTTCTTCAACAAGAAGACCGGAGTGTATGACAAGAAAAAATCCAAGGCTTTACAGAAGGTTGTAAAGCGTGGCAAGAAATCTACCAAGCTTGCAGGAACAGTCAAAAAGAAATTCGGCAAACCGGTAAAGATTAAAACCACCAGCTCCTGCAATCCTTTTGACATGAGCCCTGACGATTCTATAAATGACAGCATGCTGAAGAGATACAAGGGCTATAATTACTACTATAAAAACATAGTGATATCCATGACAAAGAATACAAGCACAGGTGTATATTACATGGACGGTGCAGGTCCTATCGACCTTGATTAAATTTTATCCTTAACATAGAGATTACGTATCTATTCAGCTATGCTATACAGATACGACATTATCAATATAACATTATAGGAGATTATGGAAAATGAAAAAGAGATTATCATGGCTTATATCCATAGCATTTCTTGTTCTTGTAATACTGCCATTTACAAAAACTCATGCCGCAGAGCCCTGCCTTATTGAGGAAGATGGCGTTCTCCACTATTACAATGAGAATGGCGAATTGGCAAAGGATATATGTATTGTTAAGATTACTGCCAATGACAAGGAATCATATTATAAGATTGATGCAGACGGTATCGCCGTCAAATGGGAAGGCGTTTATGAGAAAGCTGCCAGGAGACTGGTAAAGTTAAAAGCTGTTCCAGCTGCCGCTTCCAGTGACAAGGAAGTGCTTTCCTGTCTTAAAAAAGCATTTAAATGGTCCTCAAAACTGCCATATACCAATATTTCAAAGAAAATCAAAAAGGATGACAAGGCTTTAGAGTATTACGGCACCTACGGATTTACCAAGAACAAAGGCGACTGTAATGTGCAGGCGGCTACATTTACTCTTATGGCACAGGTTCTCGGTTACGATGCCACATTTGTAAGAGGATATGTTCCTCAGGCATTAAAGAACGGAAAACCTTCCAATTTCGGGGCACACGCATGGACAACCATTAAATTGTCTAAAAAGAATTACGTTTTTGATCCTAATTTTGAGAAGACTCATAAAGCGGGATGGAAATTCAAATATGGCGCCAAGAAGCATTACAGATATTTTAACAAGAAGAAAAAGGAAATTTAGGCAATTGAAAGTTTTTGATATTCTTATGCTCTGAACATATTAAACAGTTCCATAGCAGGCACGCAGCACAAGGCATGCCCTGTCTCTAACCTCATGCTTCGCATTCGCTAAGAGAGAGGGGATCTCGCTGCTTGTCGCTCGCAGCGGTACTAAACTCATGCTATGCATTCGTTAAGTACCGGCGGCTCCAAAGCACCATGTCTATGGAAGCTGTATAATATGTACAGAGCAAAACGTAACAAATATGAGATTTTCAATTGCCTTAACATGGAAGCAAATACAAAGGAGAAACAATAATATGAAAAAGTTTAGACACAAATGTATAATAGCTGCTGCAACGTTAGCACTTGGGTTAAGTCTTACTGCGTGTGGCGGAAATAAAGATGTGGCGGCAGACACTGCAACAACAGAAGCGACAGAGGCAGAAAACGCAAACGATTCTGCCAAGGAAGATACAGCAGCCGACGATAAAGATGATGCTACTGAAGCAGACTCATCCGAGACAGCCAAAGATGATGCAGCTACTTCCGATGAGGGCACTACAATGTATACCACAGAAAGCATCACCCTTCACGCTGAAGCATCAGCCTCATCCGAGGATCTTGGTATAGTTCCGGTAGGAAGTACATTGATTGCATACGAAACTTACGGTGATTATATCAAAGTTGAATTTGACGAGAAAGACGGGTATGTCCTTAAAGAATACGTTACAGATGACAAAGAAGCGTCTGATAAAGCATTAGAGGAGTCTTTAAAGGCAGACTCTTCCTCTGACAGTAATAAATCAGATAATAAATCTTCCGGAACAAAAAAGAACGATAAGAAGAGTACGGAATGTTTGGATAACGGTCTATTAAACTAAGTAATAGTTTTTCCAGGTTACGAAAAGCCCACGACAGAAATATTATCTGTCATGGGCTTTGATTGTTTATTTGTGCAAACTTATTTTTGCAATTTTAACACTATATTCCCAAAATTGTTATTTAGCATTATTTTTGTTATTAATGTACCATCCGGATTCATCTTCCAATTGATATGCATATATATTAAATGAATCTTTTCCCTCTCTGTAATCATTAGGCATTTCTGATAAATGCTCTCATCTTTCTTATTCATTTTCTTTCAGTTGCTTACTGGTATCTCTCATCAATTACTCTCTTGGATTTCTTCTCACTTCTTGGAAGCACGCCAATCTCAACAACCTTAACAAGTGGTGTAAATCCAATCTTGCTCTTAATCTTAGAAGCCACCCTCTCTGCAAGCTTGATAAAATCAACCGTACCATCAGTCTCAACATAAAGTCTCATAGTATCCTTACCTTCAAGGTGTGAAATATGAATCTGATATTCAGATGAAACCTCAGGGAACTGTGCAAGTATCTCTTCTATCTGAGCAGGGAATACATTTACACCCTTGATCTTGATCATATCATCTGTTCTTCCTCTGATCTCATCAATTCTCGGATATCCACTTCCGCATGAACATTTATCCGGAATGATTCTTGAAAGATCATGTGTACGATAACGGATAAGAGGTGCACCCTCCTTGACAAGTGTGGTTATTACTATCTCTCCCCACTCACCGTCAGGAAGATTCTCGCCTGTTACAGGGTCGATAATCTCAAGATATACAAAGTCATCCCAATAATGCATATAGCTCTCATTAGGGCAGTTGATTCCGATTCCCGGACCATAGATCTCTGTAAGTCCGTAAATGTCATACAACTCAATGCCGAGTATACTTGAGATTCTTTCACGCATATTAGAACCCCAGCGCTCAGAACCGATAATACCCTTCTTTAAATGAATCTGATCCTTGATTCCTCTTTTCTCAATCTCTTCTGCAAGCAAAAGCGCATATGAAGATGTTGCACACAGAACCGTTGATTTCATATCGATCATCATCTGAATCTGCTTATCTGTATTACCGGGACCCATAGGAATAACCATTGCACCAAGCTTCTCTGCTCCCCACTGGAAGCCGATACCTGCAGTCCAAAGACCATATCCCGGTGTAATATGTATACGGTCAAGCTTAGTAACTCCTGCCATCTCATAGCATCTTGCAAACTGTATAGCCCAGTCATCAACATCCTTGGCTGTATATGGAATAATAACCGGAAGTCCTGTTGTTCCCGATGAAGAATGAATCCTTACAATATCTTCCTCCGGAGCAGTCATAAGTCCAAGAGGATATGCCTCTCTAAGATCATTTTTCTCTGAAAACGGAAGTTTCTCAAATTCCTCCTGACTGTTAACACTTTTAATTCCTGCTTCTTTAAGTTTCTTTCCATAGAAGCTTCCTGCAGAAACGAGTGCTTTAATCCTATCATTTACCTGATCTAATTGCTGTTTGCTCAACTTCATAATCATTATTCCTCGTATTCTTTAGATTATTTTAATGCCGTCAAGCCAAACTGCTTTCAGCACAAACCCAAAGCAGCTTGACTTTTGACACTAAAATTAATTATACGAAAAATGATTAGGACTTTCAAGACAAAATGGCACCTATTACATGAACTGTTTCATCTCTCCCATGAGATCTTCTTCGGTCTTTATCAATCGTTTTGCTAAATGAACACTTTCAGGTGAAGCATTGTCACTTTTATTGAGATATTCTGCAACTGATTGAATTCCCATATTGCACCCATCCATTATAATCTTTGCAATCTGTCTGGCATCATCTTTGATAAGAAGCTTTGCCTCCGTACTTATCCATGACATTGCCGAAGCCATAAGACCCGGACTTTCTTCCATCTTACCATATCTGGCCAGCTGGTCGCCTGTTTCCTTCTCAAGCCTTTCATGTTCATCGGTATAGTTTGTGATCAGATTTTTTAGCTTCTCATCAACTATATATTCCTTCACCTGTTTCATACTGTTAATAGCCATTTTGCAGCCGGTATTTACCTGATCTAATAAATCTACTGTCTGATCTTTCATTTTAGATTACCTTCTTTCCTTTTTTGTTAGTGTTTCACATTTTTCAAAAATTATACATTTTTATAAATTGGGGTTGAACAAAATCGCTGCGCGATGGCCTGCCAAGGCTGTGGCGCAGTTTTACTTTATCTAAAAAAGCAGTGGAAACATCTTCCTTTATTCGGTATAGTTT
>CADBCZ010000014.1 GCA_902793335.1 uncultured Lachnospiraceae bacterium | reverse complement strand
AAAGCAAACAGACAGTCAAGGTCGCCGCTGGCGCCTCGTCAGAGGTTTGCCTTGACAGGATGGGAGCTTGTGCTATCACACAGAAAAAGTGATTGACCCTTTTTATATAAAAAATAATCCCGCAAATTGCGAGATCATTTGAAACTTTTTCTTATCAGTTAAGAGCTCCGTCAATCGCCTTTGCAAACTGATCGGCACATGATGTTCCCCTCATACCACAGTTATTACCGCGGAGTATGTCAGCAATCTCTTTAGCATTTTTACCTTCAACCAATCTGCCGATTGCCTTAAGATTACCGTTACAGCCTCCCGTAAAGCCCAGGTTATGCAAGTTCTTATCATCATCAATATCAAAATCTATCTGCACCGAGCAGACTCCCTTTGGTTTAAATGTAATATGTTCCATCTTTTATCCCTCCGAAGTGTAATACAAAATTATAATCATTTACATTGTTGCTTGCTTTATTTATGGAATAATTTATTAGTCTGATATACAGGAGAACATGTAAGGTTAACACCTAATTTCTTAAATGTACTCTCATCAACGTTAGAAAGAATTACAGATGAATGTACCTCACAGTCCTTTAATTTATCAAGCTGATCCATAGCAAGCTTGGTGTTCTCATCTGTTCTTGCACATATTGTAAGCGCAATAAGAATCTCGTCAATATGAAGCCTTGGGTTATTGCCTCCAAGTCTTTCAGTCTTAAGCTGCATGATAGGCTCAATAATCTCAGGTGTAATAAGTTTCACACTGTCATCAAGACCTGCAAGAATCTTAAGCGAGTTAAGAAGCATTGCCGATGAAGCTCCAAGAAGCTCCGATGTCTTACCTGTTACAATCTTACCATCAGGAAGCTCTATTGCAGCGGCAGGTTCACCTGTAACCTCTGCCTTGGCATTAGCAGCTGCAACAACCTTTCTGTCGTGAATTCCGATACCGCTCTTCTCCATAAGAAGCTTAATCTTATCAATTTCTTCCTGTTTTCCGTTACCTTTTCTAACCTCGCACTGTGCTGTGAAATATCTTCTTATAATCTCCTGATTAGATGCATATCTGCAGGCATCATCATCAATAATACAGCATCCTGCCATATTAACACCCATATCCGTAGGTGATTTATATGGTGACTCTCCGTAAATCTTCTTAAACATTCCGTTAAGTACAGGGAATACCTCTACATCTCTGTTATAGTTGACAGTAGTCTCCCCATATGCTTCAAGATGGAATGGATCAATCATGTTAACATCATTAAGATCTGCTGTAGCAGCCTCATAAGCAAGGTTGACCGGATGATTAAGCGGAATATTCCAGATAGGGAATGTCTCAAACTTAGCATAACCTGCTGCAACTCCACGCTTATGCTCGTTGTACAACTGTGAAAGACAAACTGCCATTTTACCACTTCCCGGACCAGGTGCCGTAACTACCACAAGTGAATGACTGGTCTCTATGTAATCATTTTTACCATAACCCTCATCACTTAAAATGAGAGGTACATTGCTCGGATATCCCGGAATTGAATAGTGTCTGTACACCTTGATCCCAAGTGCCTCTAGTCTCTTCTGATAATTAACGGCACTTTCCTGTCCTGCAAATCTGGTAAGAACAACACTTCCTATATAGAGACCATAGCCTCTGAATGCATCAATAAGTCGAAGAACATCCATGTCATAAGTGATACCGAGATCGCCTCTTACTTTATTCTTCTCAATATCTCCGGCATTGATAACAATAACTACCTCAACATCCTCTTTGATCTTGGTAAGCATGTTAATCTTACTGTCAGCAGCAAAGCCCGGAAGTACTCTCATCGCATGGTAATCATCAAAGAGTTTTCCACCAAATTCCAGATATAACTTTCCACCAAATTTACCGATTCTCTCCTTAATATGCTCTGACTGCATTTTCAGGTATTTGTCATTATCAAATCCTATCTTCATACTTTCTCTCCTGTTTATATAATCTCATTTTCTTTCGGAAAACAAATCCAATTCTCTGTCTTCCCTAATATGTAAAATAAAAAATCTTTTCTATTGTATCACGTTTTTTCATTGCTTTGCAACAGTAAATCCACAACATAATGGCATAAAAGTCAAGAATCTTTCCCCTTTGACTAAAACGTAACGACTGCTATAATATTTTCGTTATGAAAAAGTGGTCGGTAACTAATCAAGTCAATTTACCGGCCACTTTAATCTTTAACATACTTATTTTAAGAAATTGTTCTGATATATTCTTCAGCACTTGTCACAGCGCACGCTCCATCAGCAACCGCTGTTACCACCTGTCTTAACACTTTGGTACGAACATCTCCCGCTGCAAAGAATCCTTCTGCTGAAGTTACACAAGTTTCATCCGCCTTGACATATCCGGCGTTATCTAACTCTACCACACCTTCAACTGCTCTGCTTAACGGAATCATTCCAACAGCGATAAATACTCCATCAACCTCTAAGGTTCTTCCGTCTTTGAGCACAAGTCCAGTAACAGAATCTGTACCCTCAACCTTCTCAGGAACAGCAGAAAGAACCATCTCTACGTTCTCTGCCTCTTTGAGTTTCGCAACTGTTGACGGTGAACCACGGAACTCATCACGACGATGCACAATATATACCTTCTCTGCAAGCTTTGAAAGATATAATGCATCATCTAATGCTGTATCTCCTCCACCTACAACAGCCACTTTTCTTCCCTTAAAAAATGAGCCATCACAGGTCGCGCAATACGAAACACCCTTCGCTGCAAGATCATTTTCACCCGGAATTCCAAGGTGTCTGTGAACAGCACCGGCTGCATATATCACAGTCTTTGTCTCAAGTTCTGTCTCATCCTTTAATTTAACGACCCATGTCTTATCCTTTTTCTCAAAAGCAACAGCCTCAGCTGTCTTAAACTCAACGCCAAAACTCTCAGCATGACTTCTGAATTTCTCTCCAAGATCAAAACCGTTAGTTCCCGGAAGTCCCAGATAATTGTCTACCTGACTACTCTCCGCAACCTGACCTGTACCGTAAAATGTTTTCTCAACAATAACTACCTCAAGACCGGCTCTCTTGGCATATACAGCCGCCGACAGACCTGCCGGGCCGCTTCCAATTATAACTATATCATACATACAATCTTCTCCTTTCCAAATATGGGTTTGTACGCGAAACTCTTCTAATTTTCACATCCATGTCCGTCATCCGCTGACTTTATAAGGGATACTAAGAAACTCTAATTTTCTCCCAAATGTCATATAAAAAAACTTTTTACCATTCGCTTCGCGTTTAATTATCTTTTTTTAGACAAACTGCTATGTGAGATATACTATATCGAGAGTTTCGCTAGTCCCTGCTTGGACGGGCGTTGATAATAAAAACATGTTGATTGCTACGATATGTAACTCACTCTTGCTTTTATGCCAGCCGCCCTGCCCTACGGCATGAGCTGTTTTGTTAATTATTATTGATAAACAGCACAATTATGAATTAAATAATCCATAAAATGTAGATACGAAACTTTCAAAAACTTGAATGTTGTGAACGGCGAGCAGCTGACAGTTCATAGATTGCGGAGGGCTTTGTGAATTGTCAGTACTTGACGAACGGATACTTTATTAAAGTATTCGTGAGTTTAGTACTGCTACAATGAGCAACGCGAGCGCAAGCGGGTCCCGTAGCAATTATGACTGTCATTGGAGCCATTCACAATATCAAAACTTATACAAGTTTCGTTAAAATAACTACAAATATTCATAATTGTGCGTACGTCATACAAACAGCTCTACAAACCCTAATTTACCTTAGGCATCTGACTAATGGATTTCTGCAATTCCTCATCAGTAGGAATATAGTCACTCATATCTCCATCATTAAACTTCTGGTAAGCAACCATATCAAAATATCCTGTACCTGTAAGTCCGAATACAATATTCTTCTCCTCACCTGTCTCCTTGCATTTAAGAGCCTCATCAATTGCAACACGAATCGCATGTGAGCTTTCAGGTGCAGGAAGAATACCCTCTACTCTTGCAAACATTTCAGCCGCTTCAAATACAGAAGTCTGTTCTACGCTGGTTGCACGTAATATTCCCTGATCATACAACTCTGACACAACAGAACTCATACCATGATAGCGAAGACCGCCCGCATGGTTAGCTGAAGGGATAAATCCGCTTCCCAAAGTGTACATTTTAGCAAGTGGACAAACCTTACCTGTATCGCAGAAATCATACGCATATACACCTCTAGTTAGACTTGGACATGATGCAGGTTCAACAGCAACAATATCGTACTTAGCCTCTCCTCTTAACATCTCACCTGCAAAAGGAGATATAAGACCGCCAAGATTAGAACCACCGCCTGCACAACCGATTATCATATCCGCCTTGATACCGTATTTGTCAAGCGCAGCCTTAGTCTCAAGACCTATAACAGACTGGTGTAACAATACCTGAGAAAGAACTGAACCTAATACATAACGATATCCCTCCTGAGATGTAGCCGCCTCAACCGCCTCGGAAATAGCACATCCAAGACTTCCTGTAGTTCCCGGAAATTCTGCATTTATCTTGCGTCCCACCTCTGTATTCATCGATGGTGAAGGCGTCACCTTTGCACCATAAGTTCTCATAACCTCTCTTCTAAACGGTTTCTGCTCATAAGAAACCTTAACCATATAAACCTGACAGTCAAGATCGAAGTATGAACATGCCATCGAAAGAGCTGTACCCCACTGGCCTGCTCCGGTCTCTGTTGTCACACCTTTAAGTCCCTGCTTCTTAGCGTAATATGCCTGAGCGATGGCAGAATTTAACTTATGGCTTCCTGATGTATTATTACCCTCAAATTTGTAATATATGTGTGCAGGAGTACCTAATTTCTTCTCTAAGCAATATGCCCTTACAAGTGGTGATGGACGATACATCTTATAGAAGCTTCTTATCTCCTCTGGTATATCAAAGTAAGCTGTTGTATCATCAAGCTCCTGGCGTGCAAGCTCCTCACAGAATATTCCTGAAAGCTCTTCTAACGTAACAGGTTTGAGTGTACCCGGATTAAGTATCGGCGCCGGCTTCTTCTTCATGTCAGCACGTACATTGTACCATTTATCCGGCATCTCCTTTTCCTCTAAATAAATCTTATAAGGTATCTCACTCATCTTATAAATCCTCCGTTTCTTATTCTAAAAAATGCATAACAATAGACTACCACAAATCCTGTATAATATCAAAACTTTTTGGCATCTATTCTCATATCATTATTGAATGTACTCTTCAATCTGTCGCTTAGTAAGCATTTCACCGTCAAGCATAACCTCTATTAGCTCATCCAAAGCAGAATATACCAGCTTCAGTGAAAAGAATTTTCTTTCTTTTGCTAATAATCCGAAAAAAATCCTGTCTCCATCCCAGATATTAAGCTCATTTACTTTGTCCTTATCAACCCAGCAAAGTTCTCCCTCATCGCATTCAATCATTTCACCCTCAAATCCGTCTGCGGTATATAAATGCATATACTCAACCACAGAATCACCATAGATAAATGTTATGATTCCTCTTGGCCTGTAGGAAGTCAAAATAAGCCCGGTTTCCTCCAGCGCTTCACGTTTAAGACACTCATCCGGACTCTCACCATACTCAAAATGTCCCCCTATTCCTATATACTTATCCTTATTGATATCATTTTCTTTCTTAACTCTGTGCATCATAAGATACCTATTATCTTTCTCTATGTAACACAGTGTTGTCAGCTCCGGAACATTCATCTAATCATCTCCTTGTATAGTTAATACGTTTTAAGCAATTGCAAAACATTATATACTATAACACTGTATTTTTACAATTCATTTAATTCTCAGCCCACAAAAAACCAACCTATAAGCTTCTGCAATCTGCATCCGCTTATAGGCTGGTGTACTCATGATTTTTTACTATTGTAGGAGGTTTTTATTTATTCACTAAGTTTTGTTTTTTATAATGTACTACAATCTCTTCGGTCACTGCGTTCCCTCATCAATTAAGAACTGCTCCAAAGGCTTCACTTAAATCTTCTATAATGTCATCAACATTTTCGACACCGATTGATAACCTTACTGTATTCTGTGCAATTCCCTGATCTGCAAGTTCAGCCTCATTGCACTCCGAATGAGTTGTTGAAGCAGGATGAATTGCCAAAGACTTAACATCGGCAACATTTGCAAGCAATGAGAACAGCTCAAGATTGTCAATGAAATCCTTTGCTTTTCTAGCATCACCTTTAATATTAAATGTAAATATCGAACCGCCACCATTAGGGAAATACTTTTTATAAAGTTCCTGTTGTAACGGATCCTTTGAAACCGCAGGATGTGACACAGACTCAACCTGTGGATGATTTGAAAGGAATTCTACAACCTTAAGTGCATTTGATGCATGACGCTCAACTCTTAAAGACAAGGTCTCTAATCCCTGAAGGAAGAACCATGCATTTATCGGTGAAAGTGTTGCGCCTGTATCTCTTAACAATATTGCACGTATATATGTTACAAAAGCCGCAGGTGCTGTATCTCTTGCAAAACTTACGCCATGATATGACTCATTTGGCTCTGTAAGCCACGGCCATTTATCCGAAGCTGCCCAGTCAAACTTACCACCGTCTACTATAATTCCACCGATTGATGTTCCATGTCCACCGATGAACTTCGTTGCAGAATGAACCACGATATCTGCACCATACTCTAACGGGCGAACCAGATAAGGTGTTGCAAATGTATTATCAACGATTAACGGAAGTCCGTTCTTGTGTGCTATTTCTGCCCACTTCTCGATATCAACAACCTCGCCGTTAGGATTTCCCAATGTCTCAACATAAAGTGCTTTTGTATTCTCCTTGATTGCCGCCTCGACCTCTTCATAGTTGTACGGATCGACAAACGAAGTAGTAACACCGTAGTCTACAAATGTATGAGCCAGATAGTTGTATGTACCGCCATATATGTTCTTTGCTGAAACGATATGATCACCGACATGTGCTACTGTCTGAAATGCATATGTCACAGCTGCAGCACCCGATGCAACTGCAAGTGCAGCAACACCACCCTCTAAAGCAGCAACACGTCTCTCAAATACATCCTGTGTAGGATTGGTAAGACGTCCGTAAATGTTACCTGCATCCTTTAAAGCAAATCTTGCTTCTGCATGATCACTGTTGTGGAACACATAAGACGATGTCTGGTAAATCGGTACTGCTCTTGCATCTGTAACAGAATCAGCACTCTCCTGTCCTACATGTAATTGCAATGTTTCAAATTTTAAATTTCTTTCTGACAATGATTTCTTACTCATAACAAAACACCTCTTTCCAAATATTGTTTCTCTTTACAAGCTAAATGATAGCACTCTAATTCCTACTTGTCTACTATGGATATACTATCATTAGCTATAGGCAAAGCCTATACCCACTTAGATTTATAACAACATATTTCTTGAGACTCTTTGCACATCCAAGATGTATTGCACAGAAAAATATTTCTTTAATTATATAAAAAACACCTTTGAAACTACATAATTCAGTATTTTCAAAGGTGTTTAAATACTTATATTACACTATATCGAATAATCCAGACATCCTTCCTCGCCCATCAGACTTTGAAGAGTTATACTGTCAAAATAATCATTCACCAGCTTCTGAAAATCAGTCCAAACCTTCAAGGTTTTACATTCTGATGCTCTTTCACATGTATTAATCTCTTCCTCCAGGCACGCTACCGGAGCAAATGCGCCTTCAGTGGTCTGCAGGATATCCTTCAGGGTATACTGGTCAGGCGTGCGTGTAAGTCTGTATCCTCCACGCTTACCTCTAAGAGCAGTAAGTAATCCTGCTTTAACCAAAAGTGATACTATAGCCTCTAAATACTTTTCTGATATCCCCTGTCTTTTTGCAATGTCAATCAACGGAATATATTCACTCTGATCATGTTCTGCAAGATCCAACATTACTCGAATTGCATATCTTCCTCTTGTCGAAACCTTCATAAACTTCACCTCCTATTGGTATACGCCGCATATATTCCTACTATAGCATAGGGTTATATAGAAATACAAGCAAAATATGTAAATTTTAATTACGACATACCCTTAAGCAGATGGTTCATGGTCTGCGCAAGTAGTACTGTGAATAGTATCCTTATAAACAACTACTAGTTTGCAAACAATGCAGTTGAAAGATATCTGTCACCTGAATCAGGTAAGAGCGCAACAATAGTTTTTCCTTTATTCTCCGGACGACTAGCAAGAATTGCTGCTGCCTTTAATGCTGCACCTGATGATATTCCAACAAGAATTCCTTCGCTTACCGCAAATGCTCTACCCTGCTCAAACGCATCGTCATTTTCAATAGCGATAACTTCATCATACACCTTAGTATTAAGAGTATCCGGAACAAATCCCGCACCGATTCCCTGAATCTTATGAGGACCTGCCGTTCCCTGAGATAATACAGGACTGCTTGCAGGTTCAACAGCTACAACCTTAACATCAGGATTCTTTGATTTCAAATATTCACCTACACCTGTAACAGTTCCACCTGTACCTACACCAGCAACAAATATATCAACCTTACCATCTGTCTGCTCCCAGATTTCCGGTCCGGTAGTATTTCTATGAACCTCAGGATTAGCGGGATTAACAAACTGTCCAAGAATAACAGAACCCTCAATCTCTTTCTGTAACTCATCTGCCTTAGCTATAGCACCCTTCATTCCCTTAGCTCCCTCTGTAAGAACAAGCTCTGCGCCATATGCTTTAAGAAGATTTCTACGCTCAACGCTCATTGTATCAGGAAGTGTCAATATCGCATGATATCCCTTTGCAGCTGCAACAGCGGCAAGACCAATACCTGTATTACCTGATGTAGGTTCTATAATAGTTGCACCCGGCTTAAGAAGTCCCTTATTCTCAGCATCTTCGATCATGGCAAGTGCAATACGATCCTTAACAGATCCTGCCGGATTAAGATACTCCAACTTACCCAATATTGTCGCATCAGTAACTCCAGCCTTTTTGGCATAACGGCTTAACTTAAGTATGGGTGTTCCACCAATCAATTCCAACGAACTTTCTTTAATCTGACTCATAATACAAATCCTCCTTCTACATCCCTTTTATTATACGAAATATATATTAACTATATTCCTATGTGTTAAGTATGTTTTAATGGGATTATATTACCGGTTTACCTATTTGTCAATACTTTTTTATTTAATTTTTTAGGAATAAATGTCAGTATTTTGTTTTTATATCAAAGTCTGATCCTTGTATTTTTCAAGTTCCTCAACATACTTCTGACCACGTTTGCTAAGTGCTATATTCTTTCTCTTGAGATATCCTATAGTCATTATCTCGTCAGAGTCCAGCTTAACAGCATAGTAATCTGTACCATTTAAAGGCTCACAAATAATTCCCGAACACAAGGTATAACCATTAAGCCCAACCATAAGATTAAGCATTGTCGCCCTGTCATTAGCATGTATTATCTGCTTGTAATCATAGGTACTTAAGACCTCTTCCGCAAAATAGAATGAGTTATTGTTTCCCTGATCAAATGCAAGGCATGGATATTCATTTAGCTCCTCTAATCTGATCTTCTGACGTTTTGCAAGAGGGTGCCCCTTCCACAAGTACACGTAGATACTGCAATCAAACAAAGGAATAAATTCGAGTTCACTGTCATTAAATATCTTCTGCATAACTTTTCTGTTAAAATCATTTACGTATAAAATACCTATTTCACTTCGAAAAAATCTGACATCCTCTATGACCTCAGCAGTTCTGCATTCTCTGATTGCAAACTCATATTTATCCATCCCGAATTCTTTGACCATCTCAACAAATGCATTAACAGCAAAGCTGTAGTGTTGCATAGAAACCGAAAACTTCTTTTTCTCAGCTGTCTTCTCTATATACTTAGCCTCCATTAACTCATACTGTTCAATAACCTGCTTTGCGTATCCGATAAATTCTTTTCCATCCGGTGTCAAAGAGATTCCCCTGTTGGTTCTGTTAAACAATTCAATCCCTATCTCTTCCTCAAGGTCTTTTATAGCTGCAGATAAGCTTGGCTGCGAAATAAACAGCTCCCGGGAAGCTTCACTCATAGAATTGGCATTTGCAACTGTTATGGCATATTTCAACTGCACTAAGGTCATATGACACCCTCCTATATCCTATCCATCCAATATGTTGATATAATTTACTAAATGTGCAAATCAAATTGTTACTGTTCAAATCTGACTTGCACATCTATTATAATCACGTATATATTAATTATCTTGCGGACAAAATATCATATATTTCGCCCTTTTCTTAACAATTATAATGCTTTCTTGATTGCATCAAGAAGTTCATCATACTCTTCGAAAGCAGGATACTGTGGATACTCTGCCTTAATTGCGTCTGTACTCTTAAACAAGAAACCTGCCTTGCTGGCTTCGATCATACCAAGATCGTTGTGGCTGTCACCGCTTGCAATAGTATCATAACCGATAGACTGCAATGCTTTAACCGTAGTTAATTTTGACTTTGGACAACGCATCTGGAAACCTGTAATCTCACCGTTATCTGCAACCTCTAAGGTATTACAGAAAATTGTAGGCCAACCAAGCTTCTCCATAAGAGGAGTTGCAAACTGCTCAAATGTATCACTCAGAATGATAACCTGTGTAATTGAACGAAGCTCGTCAAGAAACTCCTTAGCTCCCGGCATAGGATCAATCTTTGCAATAGTTTCCTGAATCTCCTTAAGTCCAAGTCCATGCTCTTTAAGAATATTAATTCTGTAGTTCATAAGCTTGTCATAGTCCGGTTCATCTCTTGTAGTTCTCTTAAGCTCAGGAATACCTGTTTCCTCCGCGAATGCAATCCAAATCTCCGGTACCAATACACCTTCCATATCCAAGCACACAATGTTCATTTTCTTAATTCCTCCATAATAAATATTAACCACACAATATAATCTGTATGGAATTATAGATTTTTCATCATCTGAAAAACATAGACAGTATAGCATAGATTATAAGAAAACGTAAATATTTTATTTATAAATATTACACCTCAAATGGGAATTTATAAGAAAGACCTAACTCATCTCTGACGGTCAATATATCCTTCTGAACTGCCTCTCCAACCGGAACCCCCTTATCTTTTCTAAAGAGCCAGGTTTCGTATTCCTTCTCTCCGGCTGTGTATATCTTATCCTGCCCCGGTGCCAGTTTAGAAGCTCTAAGTCCTCTACAAATATCTCCTGCAATCTTCTTAAACTCTTCTCTTCCCATAAAAGCCTCAGGATCAACAACAAAGAAGAAATGACCGAGATGATACATGGCAGGCTTACCATCACTATCCACTCCTGTAAGTGCTTTCATAAACTGTCCACCCGAAAGTGCTGCGGAAAGAATCTCAACTACCGTTGCATATCCATAACCCTTATATCCGCACATTTCATCGCCTATTCCACCAAGTGGTGCAAGTGCAGCCGTACCATCAACAAGTCTCTTTAAGATAGTCTCGCTGTCCGTAAGAGCATCTCCTTCTTCGGAAATAACCATTCCCTTAGGCGTGGGTTTTCCTTCTCTGGCATAATACTCAATCTTGCCTCTCTGTACTATTGATGTAGCACAGTCAAGACAGAACGGAAATTCTTCATCTGTCGGCAGAGAAAATGTCAGCGGATTGGTTCCAAGCATATTCTCAACACCAAAGGTAGGAGCTATCGAAGGTCTCGCATTAGTACCCGTAAGTCCGATCATACCCTCGCTACTAGCCATAGAAGACCAATAACCTGCGATTCCATAATGGGTGGAATTACGAATTGCACCACCGGCCATTCCGTATTTCTTAGCCTTATCAATCAACATAGTCATCATTTTATGACTTGCAACCATACCCATGCCATCATGCGCATCCATTACAACTGTTGTTGGTGTCTCTTTGAGTATCTCTATTTCAGTTTTCGGAAGTAATGTACCTTTAACAATCCTGTCTATGTATATAGGCTTGAATCGATTGCACCCATGGCTTTCAATTCCTCTTCTGTCAGATTCCAAAAGTACATCTGCACAAATCCTTGCATCTTCCTCAGGCACCCCATATCCTTTGAAAGCATCAATCATAAAATCATTCATCAGTTCCCATGATACAAACGGACGTGTTTCTGTCATTATACATTTCCTCCATATATTTTATATATTATTCTTCTCTTTAGTATTCGCTATAGCACCAAACATGCCGCAAACTATCTGCTTAAACAGATTCCACAACTAACGTTGACTTTGTCATTCAAAATAACCAGCGACCATCTTAAGATCTTCTACTATAGGTAAATGCTGTGGACATACTTTCTCGCATTGTCCACATCCCACACACTCACTTGCTTTACCAAATGTATGTGTAAGTCTTTCATAATATTCACCCTGCGGAGTCCAGCCCTTTCCTTTAACCTCCTGCTTATCTGCATTATACAGAGAAAAATATTTCGGAATCGCAATCTTTTTCGGACATCCGTCTGTACAGTACGAACAACCTGTACATGGGATTATTATATTCGAATTAATCATATCTACTGCAGTCTTGATAACCTTATTATCTTCATCGTTAAGTGGTTCAAACTCTCTCATATAAGCGGTATTGTCAAGAATCTGTTCCATATTGCTCATACCACTAAGAACCATCATTACATTATCAAGACTAGCAGCAAATCTAATCGCCCAGGAAGATACAGACATATCCGATTTATAATTCTTGAACATCTTTTCAACATCTTCCGGAACATTTGCCAAAGTTCCACCCTTAACCGGCTCCATAACTATAACCGGTTTACCGTGTTTGGTAACCGTCTCGTAACACTTTCTCGACTGAATAGCATCACTTTCCCAGTCTAGATAATTAATCTGTAACTGGACAAATTCCATCTCAGGATGCTCATTTAACGCCTTATCAATAAATTCAGCATTATCATGACATGAAAAACCAATATGCTTAACTAATCCCTGCTTCTTTTTATCAATCAGCCAGTTAAAACAATCAAGATCATTATATATCTTATATGCCCCTGCTCCCATATCATGTAACAGGTAGTAGTCAAAATAACCCGCTCCTGTCTTCTCTAGCTGCGCATTAAATATCTTATCCCTGTCTTCCTTAGTATGAATATAACTTGAATGCAGCTTTGTAGCAAGAGTGAAACTATCTCTAGGATATCTGTCAACCAATACTTCTTTTGCTGTAGGCTCACTTGCAAAATTGCAATACATCCATGCAGTATCAAAGTAGGTAAATCCCTGTTCAATAAATGAATCTACCATCCTCTTAGTCTGTTCAATATCAATCTTCGCCGGATCATTAGGATCCAAAGACGGTAACCTCATCAACCCAAAACCAAGTTTTTTTGCAGCCATAATTCAATCTCCTTATATTATAGTTTTCTCTGTTTATAACAATATAGCTCTCGCTTTCTCAAGCGCCCTTTCTTCAGTCAAAGATGCATCTTCTTTCAAATAGTGTTCTGCAAGCTTTCTGATATTATCTTCTTTTTCTTCGAGTTTTCCCTCTTCACGCCCTTCGAGCCTTCCTTCTCTGAGTCCCTCTTCCCGACCTTCTTCACGCCCTTGACCTATATAAGAAGCAATATCATGCTCATATCTCCACCTTGCTTCCGCCTGCATCTTAATCTTTTCATCATCTGACAACTCTTTTAAGGTTACCACCGTATCTGCTATATACTCATTCTTTTCAGCAAGCATCTTGATCTCCTCCCAACTGGTAGCCTTGAATAACTTCGCCCATTCATAAAGTTCCCCTGGCTCCTTCGTTACAGAATCATCATCTACTGCCTTTAAGTGTAGCACATTAATTCCAAACTTACCACTATATATTTCATGGTTTTTGACATTCATAAGTCTATACTCTGAATAGAACTCCCTCGTCTTTTCCGGCAACCAGAAATCCAAAATACCTATATGATACGCCGGTAGCACTTCCCCATATTTTTGACCCTCGTGCAGATTATCAAACATCTTACACAGATATATCAGCGACCTATCCACCCAGTCCTTGAAATACGCTACTTGAAGTTCTATATTAATAATCTTATTATTATTTAACTTAAGCTTTATATCAAGTATACATGTCTTATCGTCAATAGCCTCGCCTAGCTCTATCGGATTCATGATCTGTATTTCCTTGATATTCTCCACCGGCATATTAAGAAGTGCGGAAAGTAACCCTTTAAGTGCTCTTTCATTCTTCTGCAATACCGCTTTAAACATGTAATCATTCCTCAACGTGTATCGTATTGGCCCGGTCGGAAAATCATCTCCAAACAATTCCTCAACAACGCTCTCTTTTACCTCATTAGTATCTTTAATTACTTCATCCTTCTTGTCCATATAAATGTTACCCTTCACATTATATTTCACATGCGCATCTGATGCCAATATTATATAAGACAAAATTATTAAATACCATGGATAAACAATTGAAAATTATATAAATACTATTTTTATTATAACAATATTTATATAATTATATTATTTTTGATAGATTCTCTTATAACTGAAAAACTGCCGCACCTAATGGTGCGGCAGCCGTTACTATAATCAATATATTTAATTATTATTTCTTAACAGTAACTTTCTTCTTTGCTGACCACTTAGAGTAGTACTTAGTTCCATTATACTCAGAGAATGCTCTGGCCTGAATATAATATGTCTTGCCCTTCTTAAGCTTTGTAAGATTTACAGAAGTCTTTGCAATTGTCTTAGTCTTAGCACTCTTCATGTTCTTCTTAAGGCTATATTTAATCTGGTAACCTGCTGCTCCATCAACTTTAGCAACACCAACCTTGATCTTCTTACCCTTAAGATTCTTAACTGTTTTAATCTTAGCCTTAGCATTCTGAATATTCTCAGCTGCTGCATCTGCTGCTGCCTGTGCTGCTGCATCTGCTGCTGCCTTGTCTGCTGCCGCTTTGTCTGCTGCTGCCTTGTCTGCTGCCGCCTTATCTGCTGCCGCCTTGTCTGCTGCTGCTTTATCTGCTGCTGCCTTAACTGTTGTATAGCTTGCCTCTGCACTTGTAAGTGTATTTAATGCAGTTGTTCCAAGTTCACTCTTCTGTGCATCTGTAAGCTTATTATAAGCTGCTCTTGCTGCATCAATCTTAGCCTTAGAATTAGCATCAGCTGTTACAGTTCCGATTGCATCAATTGCAGCCTTTGCTTCTTCTACTGCCTTATCTGTAGGTACTACATCATCTTTTCCCTCTACTGTAACAGTAATTACTGCCTTAGCTTCCGGATTATTCTTAGCTGTTATCGTTACTTTTGTTGTTCCAACTTTTTTAGCTGTAACCACACCTGTTGATGGATCAACATCAATAATGCTAGGATCTTCTGCTAAGAACTGAACTGATGGATTCTCAACAACTGGAGAAGTAGTATATTTAATTGTAGCAGTTGCACCTACACGGTTTAAAGTAATAGCACTCTGCTCAGGTGTTATACTCTGAATCTTATTAGAAGGATTAACCGTAATAACATACTGTAATGTAGCCTTATCATTTCCGTTATATGTCGCTGTAATAGTTGCTGTACCTGCTGACAAAGTTCTCACAACAGCTGTACTATCCTGATCTGGAGTTACTGTTGCCACCTCAGGATTATCGCTCGCCCATCCAATTAATACAATATCTGATGATGTAGCATTCTCTGGAGACAACTTTGTTGGGATTAAATTGAAGCTTTTTCCAACCTCACAAGTACCACCATTGCCTGTTGCTGATGGTTGCACATCTTTATTATCCGCAGAAACACCAATTTCCTCTATCTTTCCAGCTTTAACTTCAGCAATTGTAAATGTTGTAGAAACAACTGCATTACCTTCTTTATCTTTAGCTACTACCTCTATATCTCTATTAGTAGCCTTCTTTGTTATTAAATATCCATCTTTAATCTCTGCATACTGATCTGCATTAGCAGTCACCAATTCAAAATCAAAATCTGCTGATGTATACTCACCTATATCTCCAGCTCCAGAAGTTCCACGAAGCTTCAACTGGATTTTATTCTGGATACCATTAACTTTATTCTCATTAACCATGTATCCGTCTTTGATAGCTTCAGAAAAATTAAACTCATATGAATTTGCTTTCAAAGTATCTCTATTAACATATAGTAGTAAATATCCTTCCTTTTTAACATCTACTCTATCTCTAAAAATTACTTTTACAAATCCCGTATTCTTTGCATTAATTTTGATATTACCATCATTATCTTTGAAATATGATGCAATACTTCCATTTGCAATTTCATTACCATTCATATCTTCAAAGCTGATATCGGCAAACTCATTATAATCTGAGAATGGTTCATACTGTTGTCTAAGAATATATGGCTGAATTGACTCACCTTTTCTTAAATGAATAACTTCATCCTTAGAATAATAAAAACTTCCGCTATCTGCAACATAAAAATCGCAAGTTGAAGGAGTAACAAAACGAATATATTCTTCTACTGTATCAACAGTTTTTCCTGTACCAGTCGCCTTCTTAATTACTGTCCTAAGAATAAAATAACCGATACCTTCTTTTTTCAATGTATATTTTCCATCAACCGGATTCACAACAATACCTTCAACATTATCCCAAGCATTGTTTATCTTATATTTATCTGTTACTTTCTTACTACCAAAAGTATCGTCTTCTATAGCTGCAACTTCAAAAGACACTCTATAATCTTTAGGATTAGCAAAGTCATTGTCTCTATCATTCTCAAACGAAACTACATTTTTGTTCTTTGTTTCTATTATCTTAGACAAATCAATTTCTCTACCATCAGCCTCAAAGTAATATACATTTCCAATATTTTCTTTGCGAATAGTGTAATCCTTGCCTTCCTCATATCCAATCTGTTCAAAATTATATTTTGCAGATTTAACCTCAGCAAGACCATTGTTGAATTTTAGAATCAGCTTAGCACCATTAGTTGTATTTCCACCATTAGCATCTCTAGCTTGCAATATTGGATTTATTGATACATCTGGAATTGATAAATTATTTGCATTTGCTGTAGTCTTTACCGTAACTTTATTATCTTCATATGTCACTTCAGCAGCTTTATCAATTCCACCATTTGATACTTTACCATATACATCTACACGATTATTAGTTCTCTTTATAAAAGTTGCTTCATCAAACTCTGTATCTGTAGAAGCGCTCTTAATATCCCACGAATAACCAGTGATAAGATTTAGTGGAAGGGTCTTCTTACCATTATCAGTTAAAGTAAACTCAACTTTTTTATTTGCAGGTATATTATAAGTTGTATTATTAGTTGAAGTTATTTCCTCATCTCCTGACTCCCATGCAGTTTTCAATCCAACCCTTTTCACCTCAATGTCAAATACATTAGGCAAAGGTGTTTCATCAACTTCAGGTTTACCAACTTTAACTGTTAATTTCTTTTCCTTATCAACTTTCTCAGTAGCTCTAACTAAATATACGGTTTCTTCATCATCTTCTTCATCCTTAACAGTTTCGAATTTTGTATCACCCGCTTTTGTGCTAAGTTCAATATGATTACTATTTATATAAGAAGGAACAACTTTAACACCTATCTTATGCGCATCCTCCTCTCTATCAAACCCTTCATCATCTAAATCATCATTAATATATCCATTAACAGTAATACCTGTTTGTGTAACTGTCACCTGATCATCTTCTGAAGGAATTAATTCCACACCTTCTGCTTCGGCAGGTGAATTCTTTACCTTAATATAAAAATGCGCAACTGTTGGTCCATCAGCACTTGTATCTTCTGTCAAATTCTTTGCAGTTGCAGTCACCTCATATGTACCTGCCGGAGTGCCAGTCGGTATTCTTACCTCTCCCGTTCCTGGATTTATAAGATTTTCCTCTGCACTCCAAGTACAATCAACAGTACAATCAAGGAAAAATCTTACGTTCGTTCTAGTTTCAATAGTATTGCCTACAACTTTAATATCACTAGCATCAGCATGTAAGTTATCCAATCTTGTAGTTAAAATCTGAATTCCGTCTGTCTTGTTGAGATACGGGTTATAACTTGTATGTGCCCCAACCGGTACAGCCGGAATGATGAGCGAAAATGCCAACATACCAGCGGCAAAACGCTTCATTAATGTGTTTCTCTTCATACCATTTCATCCTCCTTAAAATTAGATTCTCTTTTTTCTTCTTCAATGACTCAGCTAATGTTTAGCTTTCTGTTCATTTGTAATATTTTCCAACAACATTTCTGACCATTATTACCAATATTATTGATCAAAAACCATCCATTGTAAAATATTAACAAACAACTTCCGACAAACATTACAAAATCATTGTCACAAATTGGTACAAATCCCATATTAACACACTTATCAAGCTATGACAAGCAAATATTACGAAAATGTTACCAAAAACTAATTTTGCACTACGAGTTTCCATGTCTATTTTTACCAATCATATTTGTTACATTTGTCAAAGATGAAAAAACGCTTGCACATGACGTAACGTCACCCATTATAATCTTTTTCATGAACTTTATAATAAAGGTACGTTTAGGCAAAAATAGAAGTATACAGTAACAATATCGTACCGCACACATTTAAACCAGGAGGTATAATAATGAAGGGAATTATTTTAGCCGGTGGATCAGGTACACGGCTGTATCCGCTGACAATGGTAACTTCCAAGCAGTTGTTACCAATCTATGACAAACCGATGATCTATTATCCTATGTCAGTTCTTATGAACGCCGGAATCAGAGATATTCTTATCATATCAACTCCACAGGATACACCTCGTTTCAAAGAACTTCTTGGCGACGGACATCAGTTCGGAGTTACTCTTTCGTATGAAGTGCAGCCTAGTCCGGACGGACTTGCTCAGGCATTTATAATAGGTGAGAAATTCATTGGGGATGATACAGTTGCCATGGTACTTGGCGACAATATCTTTGCAGGTCATGGTCTTAAGAAACGTCTTAAAGCAGCCGTAGAAAATGCCGAAAACGGTCTTGGCGCTACAGTATTTGGCTACTACGTTGATGATCCCGAACGTTTCGGTATCGTAGAATTCAACGATGAGGGAAAAGCCATTTCTATAGAAGAAAAACCTGCACAGCCAAAGAGCAACTACTGTGTAACAGGATTATATTTCTACGATAATAAGGTTGTTGAATATGCCAAGAACTTAAAACCAAGTGCTAGAGGCGAATTGGAAATAACAGATTTGAACAGAATATATCTTGAGAATGGCACATTAAATGTCGAGCTCTTAGGTCAGGGATTCACATGGCTTGATACAGGAACACACGAAAGCCTTGTCGAAGCCACCAACTTTGTTAAGACTATAGAGCAGCACCAGCACAGAAAGATAGCTTGTCTTGAAGAGATTGCCTACCATAACAACTGGATTACCAAAGAAGATGTTATGGATGTGTACGAGCTTCTCAAGAAGAACCAGTACGGTCAGTACTTAAAAGATGTTTTAGACGGCAAATATGTCGATATACTTCACGACAAATAATAACAAGAAATAAAGGAGAAAATATTATGACAATTATCGTAACCGGAGGAGCCGGATTTATCGGCAGTAATTTTGTATTTCACATGTTAGACAAATATCCTGACTATAGAATCATTTGTCTTGACTGCTTAACCTATGCAGGTAATCTCTCAACACTTGAGCCTGTTATGGACAACCCTAACTTCCGTTTTGTTAAGGAAAGCATCACAGACCGCGAAGCAGTATACAAACTCTTCGAGGAAGAACATCCAGATATGGTTGTCAACTTTGCTGCAGAAAGTCATGTTGACCGTTCAATCGAGAACCCTGAAGTATTCTTAGATACCAACATCAAGGGTACTGCTGTTCTTATGGATGCATGTAGAAAATACGGCATCAAGCGTTATCATCAGGTATCAACCGATGAGGTATATGGCGATCTTCCGCTTGACAGACCTGACCTCTTCTTCACAGAAGAGACACCAATCCACACAAGCAGCCCTTACAGCTCATCAAAAGCAGGCGCAGACCTTCTCGTTCTTGCATATCATAGAACCTATGGTCTTCCTGTAACAATCAGCCGTTGTTCTAACAACTACGGCCCTTATCATTTCCCTGAGAAGCTTATCCCTCTTATGATTGCTAATGCTTTAAATGATAAGCCACTTCCCGTATATGGCAAGGGAGAAAATGTTCGTGACTGGCTCTATGTTGAGGATCACTGCCGCGCTATCGACCTTATCATCCACAACGGAAAGGTTGGCGAGGTATATAACGTAGGTGGTCACAACGAAATGAAGAACATCGACATCGTTAAAATTATTTGTAAGGAGCTTGGCAAGCCTGAAAGCCTTATCACATATGTTACAGACCGTAAGGGTCACGATATGAGATACGCTATCGACCCTACAAAGATTCACAATGAATTAGGCTGGCTTCCGGAGACAAAGTTTGAAGATGGTATCAAGAAGACCATTAAATGGTACCTCGACAACAAGCAGTGGTGGGAGACTATCATTTCAGGAGAATATCAGGACTACTACGATAAGATGTATAAGAACCGTTAATATGTCGAACCCGACATTTGCCACAGAAAGGATGTCAATATGAAAGTATTAGTAACGGGCGTGGCCGGCCAGTTAGGCCATGATGTAATGAACGAACTTGCAAAACGCAGCATGGAAGGAATCGGAAGTGATATAGCACCGGAATACAATGGGGCAGATGATGGAACAGCTGTAACAACTATGCGCTATATTCCAATTGACCTTACAGATGCTGAATCAGTAGAAGCACGAATCATATTTGAACAACCTGATGCAGTAATTCACTGTGCAGCATGGACTGCAGTAGACGCTGCAGAGGATGATGAGAACTGCGCCATGGTTAAAGGAATCAACTTTGGTGGCACAAAAAATATTGCAACAGTTTGTGCACAGCTTAATATTCCGATGATGTATATTTCTACTGACTACGTATTTGACGGCCAGGGTACAGAACCATGGAAGCCTGATTGTACAGATTATAAACCGTTAAATCACTATGGAAATACCAAGCTCATGGGCGAGTATGCCGTTAAATCTAACCTTGAGAAATTCTTTATTGTTCGTATTGCATGGGTTTTCGGAACAAACGGCAAGAACTTTATAAAGACAATGTTAAAGGTTGGAAAGAATCACAATGAGCTCAAGGTGGTCAACGACCAGATTGGTACACCGACATACACATATGATCTTGCAAGATTATTAGTAGATATGATTCAGACAGACAAATACGGCTACTATCACGCAACCAATGAAGGTGGATATATAAGCTGGTATGATTTTACCAAAGAGATATTTGCGAAAGCTGTTGAACTTGGTCATGACGAATACAGCGAAGAACATGTCAAAGTAATTCCTGTTACTACAGAAGAATACGGCGAATCTAAAGCTGCTCGTCCATTTAATAGCAGACTCGACAAGAGTAAGTTGGTTGAGCAGGGCTTCACACCTCTTCCAACCTGGCAGGATGCAGTAGAGAGATATCTCAAAAATCTTGATTTTGACAACCTTGATTAATCTATTATTATAAACAAAAATTAAAACGAAGTCGCTCCATTATATTGGAGCGGCTTTTAAGAAAGGATATAAAAATAAAATGGGACAGATAAAAGTAACAACTTGTCCGATTGAAGGACTCTATGTAATCGAGCCAACAGTACATGGAGATTCAAGAGGATATTTCATGGAAACATATAATCAGAATGACATGACCGAAGCAGGTCTTGATATGGTATTCGTACAGGATAACCAGTCATGCTCTACCAAGGGAGTTCTCAGAGGACTTCATTTCCAAAAAGAATTTCCACAGGGAAAGCTGGTTCGTGTAATCAAAGGATCTGTTTTTGATGTAGCTGTTGACCTTCGAAGCGACAGCAAGACATACGGAAAATGGTATGGTGTTGAACTTACAGAGGAGAACAAAAAACAGTTCTACATTTCACCGGGCTTTGCACACGGTTTCCTTGTGCTCTCAGACGTAGCCGAATTCTGTTATAAATGTACAGACTTCTATCATCCCGGTGATGAAGGCGGACTTGCATGGAATGATCCTGAGATTGGTATCGAGTGGCCTGAACTTGTTGGTGAGTATCCGGGAAGTGCTGATGGTTCCGGATATCAGTTAAAGGATGGTACCAAGCTCAACTTAAGTGAAAAGGACCAGAAATGGGCAGGACTTAAGGATACATTCAAGTTCTAATGTAAAAATAACAATTGTATCATTCCCGAATCAGGGTATAATGATTACAGCTATTAAATTGTTAATTATTCTACAAACAAAGGAGATAATCTGATGAAGAAATTTTTAGATGAATTCAAAGAATTTGCCCTCAAGGGTAATGTAATGGACATGGCAATCGGTGTTATCATCGGTGCTGCATTCGGTAACATAATCACAGCTTTAACAGAGAATGTTATCAACCCACTCATCGGTTGTATCGGTAATCCTGAGGTTACAGGATTTGTTATCCCTCTTATCAAGGGACAGGAAATCAACCTCGGCGCACTTATCACAGCCATCATCAATTTCCTTCTTATGGCACTTGTACTTTTCATGGTAATCAAAGCTATGAACAAAGCTATGAGCATAGGAAAGAAAAAAGAAGAAGAAGCTGCTCCTACAACCAAGAAATGTCCTTACTGCCAGAGCGAGATAGATATTAAAGCCACAAAATGTCCCCACTGTACATCTGAGGTATAAGGGCGAACCTGTTTATAATTAATGTCAATATTAACATTATCATATAAAAAACGAGTATAAGGATTAATTCGAATTATTCTTATACTCGTTTTTATTTTCTAAAAAAGAATCTAAGCCCTCAGAGCGAAAGATGAGCTTAGCATAGTCGTTTACAGCAAGTTCTTTCTAAGTTCAGCTCCATCTTTTGCAGAAAGATAAGCAGGCGCAATATCAAATACAGTCTTGCATCCGCTCTGACCTTCTTTAGATAACTTGTAAGCAGCTCTTGCATATGCTACAAGTACTGATGATGTAAACTCAGGGTTAGAATCCAACTTCAAGCTATACTCGATAACATGCTTGTTTTCTCCATCCCAACCTGTCTTTCCTGTACGGATAACAAATCCACCATGAGGAATACCGCTGTGATCTCTTAAAAGCTCTTCCTCGCTTATAAAGTGAACTGTTGTATCGTAATCAGCGAAGTAGTTAGGCATTGTTTTAATCTCTTCCTCAACCTTAGCAGCATCTGCACCTTCTTCAAGTACAACGAAGCACTCTCTTGTATGCTTCTGTCTTGTAGTAAGCTCAGGATTCTCTCCTGCACGAACTGCATCCAAGGCACTGTCTACAGGAATTGTATACTGCTTAGCATTCTTAACACCATTTATTCTTCTGATAGCATCTGAATGACCCTGGCTTACTCCCTTACCCCAGAAAGTATAATCCTTGCCGTCAGGTAAGATTGCATTTGCATACATTCTATTAAGTGAGAACATTCCCGGATCCCAACCAACAGAGATAATACCTACATTGCCGCCTTCCTTTGCAGCAGCATCAACGTTAGCGAAGTGCTCAGGAATTCTTGCGTGAGTATCAAAACTGTCAATTACATTGAAAAGTTTAGCAAACTTAGGTGTCTGCTCAGGAAGATCTGTTGCACTTCCTCCACAAAGAATCATTACATCAATTTTGCCCTTCCAATTCTCAACATCAGCAACATTACATACTGCAACACCATCTGTAAGTATAGAAACTGTAGCAGGATCTCTTCTTGTAAATACTGCAGCAAGCTCTAAATCATCATTCTGGCGAATCGCACACTCAATTCCTCTTCCAAGGTTTCCGTAACCTATAATACCAATTCTAATACTCATTACTTAAGTCCTCCTAAATGATATGTTTACAATATGCTTTCGATTTTACCATGTATTATGACTGCCCGCAAGTCATCTTACAAACAAATTTGATTGTTTTTTACGCAATAACAGCCATGCACATTCGCATGGCTGCTTTTGCTTTGCAACTAATTACTCTCACAACCGTAGGCAATAAGCCAACGAGGTTACTTTTTTATTTTCACAAACTTCTTAACTGACCATGGACCATATACTTTGTCTCCGTCAGAGTCTTTGACAAATGCTCTAACCTGAACATAATATGTCTTACCCTTCTTAAATGTTGCCTTTTTACCCTTAGCAGTTTTGAAGTAGCCCTTGGTTACTTTTGCTGTCATCTTCTTAGAACCACTCATAGATTTCTTAGTTGAATAACGAATCTCATATCCAGTCGCACCTGAAACAGGACTGTATGAAATGTATATACGTTTTACTCTCTTATTAGTAAGCTTCACATTTTTGACCTGAGCAACTTCTATTTCGTCATCGTCGTCATCACCAATTGTCGTTGCATCCTCGGGAGCCTGAGTAGTAGGCTGCTGTGTTGTAGGCGCCTCTGTCTTAGGAGCTTCTGTTGCAGGTGCCTGCGTTGTAGGAGCTTCTGTTGAAGGAGTTGTGGTTCCCCCGGGCTTAGTTGCGGGAATCGTCTCTCCGGATTTAACCTTTTCTCCACAATCCTTACAATATTTATCTCCTGTGTAACCTGCCTCTGTTGCCGTTGCGGCTTTGCTATTACGGATTTCAGTATTTTTATGTTCACATTCATTAGCTTCCCAATGTGCATATAGTGTTATATCAGCTTCCGGAACATAAGTCTCTTGAACTTTCACTCCTTCACTTCTATCAGTAAACCATCCAAGAAATGTACCATTAGGATTAGCAGGTACAGGCAGAGTTCCATATGAATCCCCTTCTTTAACCAGAACATATGCCTTGTTCAAACTGCCTCCATTAGCATCAAAGAGTATCATGTAACTTTTTTCTCCCTGAATTGTAGATATATTACTATAACAATCAGCAGGTGAAAAAACATAATAAGATGAATCCCTGGTAAGTATTACATTGTTCAAATGTGAATTAGGATAGTTATCAAACGTGATATATTGTGGTTCTTCACCAGTACCGCTAAGTATAAGTTTGTGTGTTCCTTCAGCAGGATATGCCTTTGTATCGAATCCGTGATTTACCTGTTTAAAATCACCTTTGACTTCCATTGTTCCGGCACTAATAACATTACTAGGTGTATTGCTATTTCCATTTGCATCACTTGATGTGTAGAAACTACCTTCCACTCTCAAAACATCAGCAACATTATCCATAACAAGGCATCCATCTTTCCGGCTGTAAGAACATTATTCGGCGTACTGCTATTACCGTTAGCATCACTTGATGTAGCAAAACTACCCTTTACTATGACTAAATCATTGGTATTATTCATAATAAGGCAGCCGTCTGACCAATCATAGCCATCTTCATTGTTTGTATTTACTCTTTGGATACGATAATCTCCTCCAACATTAAGAGTTCCCCCATTGATCTTCATTGTACCGTTACACTGAAGCAGATTACCTGTTACTGTTAATTTGTGTCCGTTCAGATCAATCGTAATACTCTTATTCGCTATAGTAAGATCACCATTGACCGTTCTGTCAGAAGTTAATGTCTGATCCGTCTCATAAGTTTCCGCATTAACACTGATCGGTTTCATAAATACCGTAAATACTGCTATAAACAACAGTCCGTACAGTATCTTATGGAATCCTTTCTCCCTTGAAATATTCATACGTCATTCCACCTTTCTTAAAAATAGTTCTGACCAACAAAATATATTCCATATTATACCATCTACATCACCCTTCAACCACAAATTGCCATGATTTGGCAATGCCAAATCACGGCAATTATAATCAGCACCGTCTGCATCCTTATCTATACTATAAGAAGTATAAAATACTTCTTATACACACTATATAAACATAGCCATATACAACGGAAGTGTTATTTTCTTTCCGGCAACTCCTACATTTCCATCTATCAACTTATAACCATAAGGAATCTCATCTCTTTTCAAGAGATTATCCAGCGACTTTGATTTACTCCTTCCGGATTTAACCTCAATAGGAATCACGCCATCCTGATTCTCAATTAAAAACTCAATCTCAAATGTCGCTGTTTCGTTCTTTCTGAAAAACAGCTCCTTGTATCCGTTTTTTATAAGTATATCTGCAATCGCCGCCTCATATATTCCACCTTTAACAGTTCCTCTAAGTGTCGAATCATCAGGATGTAAGATATATTCTTTAACATTTTTATCAAACATCCCCATCAATAATCCTATATCTGTGGGATATACCCTGAAATTATCTGTTATCGCTCCATTACCAAGCGGAATATCATATCCCGATATGTTATGCACACATTTTATCAGATCTGCACTCTTTAACCAGTCTATACTAGAACCAAATTTCCTGGCAGTCCCGCCTTTTTCAATGATTGAATATTTAAATTTATGATTATCTTTTGATAGCTGATTTGACAGAGAAAAATAACATTCTTCTGCTTTTATCTTTACATCAGCTACGGCGTAATGTGCTATATCATATCGATAATCATTAAGGATATCGCGAATTTTTCGGTCTGCATCAGCTATAGAATTATTATTATAATATATGCTTAATGCTTCAGGCATCCCACCAAGTATTATATACAACCTGAACAATTCCATTATTTTATCGTGAATCGCCCATGGTACAGAAGTTCTATTCAAAAAATGTTCCTTAAGCTCTTCTATTATTTCATCTCCAACACCGGATGATCTTAGAAATTCTCTAAAATTAAGGGAAAACATATCTATATACTGAACAGAACCGACCGGATAAGATGTAGGTCGCTTATAATCAATTCCCAACATTGAACCGGATGCAATCACATCGAAATCTTTTTCTTTCGCCAGAAATTTCAAAGAAGTTATAGCTTCCGGACATTCCTGTATCTCATCAATAAAAATACATGTTTCACCAGGAATAAACTTAGCCTCAGGAATATATAGAGATATATTCTTTTTAATTGTTCTTGCATCCAGATCTCCTGAAAAAATATTCTTCATAGACGGCATTTCCAGAAAGTTCATCTCAACAAAAGAACTGTATTCATCCCTGCAAAAGTGCTCAACAGTAAATGTTTTCCCAACCTGTCTTGCTCCTCTAATAACAAGACATTTATGATCATGCTTTTCTTTCCATTTCTTTATTTTGGATGTAACCTCTCTTTGTAACATCTTACTACCTCCAAATTTTGCATATGTTATTATAGCAGGTAAAAAACATTAAAAATATGCATAGACGCAGATTTTTAAGCTTAAAATTCTGCGTCTATGCATATTTTATCATTTTTAAAGGTATAGGTCAATATTTAAATCCGATCTCTTATAACTTTAACCTTAAAGCCTGCCTTCTTTAACATCTTCATTTCCTTTAATAATCCGAAAGATGTTTATATACTTTTTCTGCATTTACAGTATAGTCCATCCAACCGGCAGAAATTCCAAGAATCAGATCACCGGTCTGATTATTTACCCAATCTATATATCCATCAGGTATTGACTTGACTTTATACGTAGCATAATATGACGTCGATGACGTATCCGGCACAAGGTAAAAACAATCACTTCCGGATGTAATATTCCACTCGACATTTGTAGGTGTCGGAATATATTCTGCACCATACTTCGTCTTGTCATAATTATCATTACATACCACATCATATTTAGGGACATGTATCAAAGCCACTACTATTTCAAAGTCAACTCCGGTACCTTTTTCACCTACAATTTCTATCCTAGGGGTAGCAATAACATTAACTGAAAATGTTAACGAAAATCCGACAGATGGTATCTCAAATGTCACAGGAATCAATCCGTTATATAACAAATCTCCCCGGAAACCTCCCAATCCCCTGTCGTGATCTATCTTAAAATAGTTTTTATTGACGTTCCATCCTGCTCCTTCTAAGAGTTCATTTCTTTTTTGCTAAGGTTCAGAATCATCATATAACGACGTTTCCGGACCTATATAATCAAATGAAAAGAATCCATGAACTGCACCATTTTCTTCATACATCTTATCAAAATCTACCGGAATAACCATTCCGCTGCTTTCTTGATCAATTATCACATCTTCCTCAAGTCCCGGCAAAGTTATAGATAAATATATATCTTCAATAGTAACTACCCACTTGTATAGTTTTTTATCTCCTACAAGTGCATTCTCCATTGTTTCTGTAACAGTATATGTAGCTCCTGATGTTTTATCAGTCTCTTTTGTACCTGTTGTTACAGGCGCAGGTGCTTCTGTCGTACTCGGTGTAGTTCCGGATTGTGTTCCGCTGTCTGCCGGATTATCTCCGCCTGCCGGGTTGTTGCCACCTGCCGGATTATTTCCACCTGCCGGATCGTTACCGCCCGCCGGATTGTCGCCGCCCGCCGAATTGTCGCCGCCTGCCGGATCATTTCCGCCCGCCGGATCGTTGCCGCCTGCCGGATTATTTCCGCCCGCCGGATCGTTACCGCCTGCCGGATTGTCGCCGCCTGCCGGATCGTTGCCGCCTGCCGGATCGTCACCTGATGTATTCTCCCATACAGCATACAACGTAGTATCTCCAAATATATGATGCATATTCTCCAGTACTGCGCCACCATCCGTATCACTCCAGCCAAGGAATCTGTATCCTGACTTTGAAGGAATTTCATTGGTCAATATTTCATTAAGATTCTGTTGGTCAGATACCTTCAATGATCTATACACTGCTCCGTCAGACATTAATGTCAAAGTATATTCATGCGGTACATATTCATATTGTGCATAAAATGTTATATCTTCATTAACCACAAGCGACAACGTTGCTTCAATCTGACCTTCTACTTCATAAGAACTATTAAACCAACCCGTAAAATGCTGTATATCAGCACCGGCAGCATCAGGAAGCTTACCATCAGGAAGTATATCTACAAGGGTTTCGTTTTCTTTCGCATAACCTTCCCAAACAACATAATTATTATCAGATGCCTCCTGATTCATATAATCAACAAACTTAACAACATTTTCACCAATATATCTTATTGACCAATCTATATCCTTATATTGTTGGCTATACCTCCCATTGAAATGCTTGTTTCTGAAGACATAACAAATGATGACCGAACCGTATACGAAGGTATAGAAGGACTTCAGATGGCAGTACTCCGTTTCCTTGCATGTGCCATAAAGGAAAAATCCGAGCAATTAATGCTCTATTCAGATCAGGGTATGGAATGGATGACAAATGATATTGCATTTAGATCAAAATGGGCTGCTCTTATGGCTATGTGTATTAGAAACGGCACTCATATTAAGATCATTCACAATATAGATCGTGATATTACAGAAATGATAGATGCTATAGAAAGCTGGCTACCTTTATATGCAACCGGTATGATTGAATCTTTTTACAATAAAAAACCATCCGGAACTCGATTCAAACACACATTTTTTTTATGTCCGGGCAAAGCTTGTATTACAGCCTGTCATCCTTCTGAAATGGACAACCTAGGATTATATAATTATCATACTGATTCATTACACCTTAACTTTTTCAAAGAAAACTTTGACTATTTATTAAAGAATGCGGACTCGCTTGTCAGTCTGTCAAAGGGCACTTTGCAGCTCTCCAATCTTGAAATAGACCCGCATGCCAGCTACAACAGTCTGTCACTCTCAATCACACCGAAAAAGGTTGTTGTTGTAAAAAGCTCACTGCCCCAGCTTACAATGACATTTACACATCCTCTTCTATGTAATGCATTTCAGGCTTTTTTTGAGCACAGACAGGATATATCACCGATGTTTAATAAGGACAGTACTCCGATATAAAACGATATAATGATAAAATAACACTGAAAAGATACACTACCAAGAACTATTTATCAAAAAAAGACGTCATATCCGAAACACTTACGGACATGACGTCTTTTAATATCAGGTATTAATCTCTGCTTAAATTATACTAACTTAACAGTATTAATCTTAACACCAGGACCCATAGTAGAAGAGATTGTTACACTCTTGAAATACTGTCCTTTTGCTGCAGCAGGCTTAACCTTATTAATTTCATCTATTAACGCTTGGAAGTTGTCTGCTAACTGCTCCTCTGAGAAAGAAGCCTTTCCAACTGGCACATGTACAATGTTGTTCTTATCAAGTCTGTACTCAATCTTACCTGCTTTGATATCCTGTACTGCCTTTGTTACATCAGGAGTAACTGTTCCTGCTTTAGGGTTTGGCATTAATCCCTTAGGTCCAAGTACACGACCAAGACGTCCAACAACACCCATCATATCAGGAGTTGCAACTACAACGTCGAAATCCAACCATCCATCATTCTGAATCTTTGGAATCAATTCCTCGCCACCTACAAAATCAGCACCTGCTGCAGTAGCCTCATCAACTTTATCTCCCTTTGCGAAAACTAAAACCTTAACTGTCTTACCTGTTCCGTGAGGAAGTACAACTGCACCACGAATCTGCTGGTCTGCATGACGACCGTCAAGACCCATTCTAAGGTGTGCCTCTACAGTCTCATCAAACTTAGCACTTGCAGCCTTCTTAACCAATGCAACTGCTTCAGGTATATCATAAGCCTGTGTCTTGTCTACAAGCTTGCTAGCTTCAACATATCTTTTTCCTTTTTTCATAATAAAAAACCTCCTGTGGTATTATCGGGAGCGACCCTCCCACGTGTCTGTACTAATTATAATCTACGACTAAGTTCAAGCATCGTCTTTCGACTCGCTTTCACTAAGTTCTCTATCTACTGCCTCTCTCTAAACTCGAACTTCGCTATCGCTTGTTCTCGTTAAGTTCTCTACTCCTCAACAACGATTCCCATTGAACGAGCTGTACCGGAAATCATGCTTATAGCTGCTTCAATACTACCTGCATTTAAGTCAGGCATCTTAAGCTCTGCGATTTTCTGAACCTCAGCTTTAGAAATTGTAGCAACTTTAGTTTTATTAGGAACTGATGAAGCTTTCTGAAGCTTACATGCCTTCTTTAATAAAACTGCAGCCGGTGGAGTCTTAGTAATGAAACTGAAACTTCTATCAGCATAAACTGTGATTACAACAGGGATGATCATATCACCCTGATCTGCTGTCTTAGCATTGAACTGCTTAGTAAATTCAACAATGTTAACACCATGCTGACCAAGAGCAGGTCCAACCGGTGGTGCAGGAGTTGCCTTACCTGCTGGTATCTGTAATTTAATATAACCTTCAACTTTCTTAGCCATTTGTCTTTCCTCCTAATTCATGTGGTCAAACGGGATATACCCTCCCACTTTTTCTTACATTTTCACAACGTCCATAAAACTGATCTCCACTGATGTGGCACGACCAAAAATGTCAACTTCGATTGTAACAGCCTGCTTACCTTCATTGATGTCAGTAATAACACCGACAGTTCCTTCCCACGCTCCGGAAACAACCTTAACAGTGTCACCAAGTTCAACATCAATTTCCATTTCAGGAACACGAATACCGAGATTCTTCATCTCGAGCTCTGTAAGCGGTACCGGCTTTGATCCGGGACCTACGAATCCGGTTACACCACGTGTATTTCTTACAATATACCATGTAACATCGTTCATGATCATATTGATAAGAACATATCCCGGAAACATCTTCTTAGATACTGATTTCTTAGATCCATTCTTCAGTTCCATTACGTCCTGTACAGGAACCGAAACCTCAAATATCTGGTCCTGAAGTTTTCTGTTTTCAATCGTCTTTTCAATATCAGCTTTTACTTTGTTCTCATATCCTGAGTAAGTGTGTGCAACATACCATCTTGCTTCGCCATTTTTTTCAACATCTGCCATAATATGTCCTCCACCTTAACCGATAATGAATGATAAGCCAACCTGCATTACCCAATCAATAGCAGCGATTATAACACCAATCACGATAGCAGCGATTATAACTGCCACTGACTGTTTTCCAAGTTTCTCCTTATCAGGCCAAACAATCTTGCGGAATTCAGCTTTAAGCTCTGTAAAATAGCTTCTTTTCAAGGATGCATTCTCATTATCCTTTGCCACTTTAAATCACCTCCACAATATTATTTGGTCTCTTTGTGTAAGGTATGAGCCTTACAAAATGGACAATACTTCTTTGTTTCCATACGCTCTGTGTGGACTCTCTTGTCCTTTGTCAGATTGTAATTACGCTGTTTACACTCTGTACATGCCAATGTGATTTTAACTCGCACAACTTCCACCTCCATCTTTGATTGTATAGCTTCTCCGTCAAAGTTCAAGCGTTATCGAAAACCCTGACAGATCAACGTCTTCGCCGGTAAAACAGGCTCATTTAAACACAACAAAAAAAAGCCCGGCCTTTGCCGACTTAGGTAGAATATCAGAAAGCATATAAAAAGTCAAGGAAAATTATTGATTTCCTTGACTTTTTTATTTTGAGGGCTCTTACTCCTCGAGAGAGAACTTCTTCTGAACAGTAACAGTCTCATCATAACATGTAAATATGTCATCAACATACTTAGAATCCAGTTTAGGTGTAATCACACTTACAACAGGGACAATAACCAGTCCTGCAAGCATTGTTATCGCACCGGCATTGATTGGTGATGGAATAACCTTAGTAAACATATTAAACACTGTAAAACAAACACCCATAATATAGCTTGCCCATACCGAAGCCTTTGTGATTTTCTTTGAGTAGAGCCCATACATAAACGGAGCAAGGAATGCACCTGCAAGCGCTCCCCATGAATATCCCATAAGCTGTGCAATAAATGTCGGAGGATTAAGGGCAAGTATAACAGATAACACGATAAAGAATGCGATAAACGCACGCATTATTATAAGTTGTGTCTTCTCGTCCATATCCTTAAATGCTGTTTCCTTTAAGAAATCGAGTGTAACGGTTGAGCTTGATGTAAGTACCAGTGATGAAAGAGTTGACATTGATGCTGAAAGCACCAACACTACAACAATACCAATAAGCATATCAGGAAGTGTAGAAAGCATCTGTGGAATAATCGCATCAAATGCTACCGATCCGTCCGGTTTATATATCTCAGGAACATCAAATAGTCTTCCGAAACCTCCAAGGAAATAACATCCGCCTGCAATTACGATAGCAAAGAATGTAGAAACGATAGTTCCCTGCTTGATTGAATGCTCATCCTTGATAGCATAGAACTTCTGAACCATCTGAGGAAGTCCCCATGTACCAAGTGATGTAAGCACGATAACGCCCACAAGATTTAACGGATCAGGTCCAAAGAAACTTGCAAACAATCCCTGGCTTCCCTGTAATGCAGGAACTGTTACGGATGCATCCATCGGAATCTCTGAAAGCTTTTTAACTGCAGCCAAAAATCCGCCCTGTCCTTTAAGAACTGCATATATAACTGCACTGATACCAAATAACATAATTATTCCCTGTACGAAATCATTTAGCGCTGTAGCCATGTAACCGCCAACGATAACATATACGCCTGTAAGAACAGCCATAACAATAATACAAACTTTATAATCAATGTTAAATGCCATTCCAAATAGTCTTGAGAGACCGTTGTATACCGAAGATGTATATGGCACAAGGAAAACAAATGAAACTATCGACCCAACAATCCTAAGTGATTTAGAATCAAAACGCTTTCCAAAATACTCCGGCATTGTTTTGGCATCCAGCTTTTGTGTCATAACACGGGTTCTTCTGCCAAGCACGAGCCATGCAAGTAAACTACCTATAAATGCATTACCAAGCCCAACCCATGTAGTTGAAAGACCGTATTTCCATCCAAACTGTCCGGCATATCCTACAAATACTACCGCCGAAAAATAAGATGTTCCGAAAGCAAATGCTGTAAGCCATGGTCCAACACCTCTTCCGCCGAGTACAAAGTCATTAACATTAGTCGCATTCTTTCTTGAGTAAATACCGATACCGATCATCAGCGCAAAGAATACAATCAGCATAATAATTTTTGCAACCATTTTCTTTTCTCCCATCTTGTTTAATTGGTCTTTTGTGGTTTCTTATCATATACACGAAACTCATAAACCAGCTTTATTAATTTGATAATTTAACGCTTTAACGTCATAAAGTGGATTATAATAAAAGAAAGGAATTCTGTCAAGCAATATTGCAAAATTCCTTTCTCATCTCTCTTAATGTTCTTGTGTTTATACTATTTGTTCCAGCATAATTTATCGTGACAACCATTTAATCCAAGAATTACTTCTTAAGCAAAATCAATCTACCTTAATTCCCGAAAGAAGCGCTGCAAACGGATTATTAGGTATCTCTTCTGAGTGATACTCTGTTGCAGGAACATCATCTGCTCCTCCGCCTGCATTACCCGAATCCTCAGCAACATCAGAAGTATTCATCTCTGCATCTTTAATAGAAAGAGAAAGTTTTCCGTCCTCAATCTTAAGAACTTTAACCTTAACTTCCTGTCCTACTTTAAGAACCTCAGACGGCTTCTTAATACGTTTCATACATATCTTAGATATATGAACAAGTCCAGTGAGACCATTCTCTAACAGTACAAACGCTCCGTATGGCTGGAGTGTCTCAACCGTGCCATTAAGAATTGCACCGACTGCTATTGCAGACATTTTCTTACGATTGTTGTCGTCCTCTTTCTCTTTAAGTACAGACTTAGCCGAAAGAACAAGCTTATTAGCATTTTCATCTACTGTGATAACTCTTACTTCTAACTGCTTACCTACATATTCAGATGTATCTTCAACATACGAAAGTGATAATTGTGATGCCGGAATAAATGCGCGAATACCTTCTAAATATCCAACAACACCTGAAGGAACCTCGTCCTTAACTCTGACATTTACTATCTCCTGACTTGCAAACAACTCACGCAGCTTATCCCATGCAGCTGCCTCTTTTGCTTCTTTCATAGATAACAAAACGTTGCCCTTGCCATCATCCTTTTCTATTATTACAGCCTGTGTTGTATCACCGATCTTAAGATCTCTCATAGGAGAAAAATCCGGATCATCCGAAATCGCATCAAGAGGTACCACTCCCGGTACATAGTATCCGATATCAAGAGTTACCACTTCATCATTGATATCAACTATCATTCCCTCAACGAAATCGCCTTCGCGTATTACACGAAATGACGCATCAAGCTCCTTTTCAAAATCCTTCATTGTTTCTTCTGCCATTACCTTTAATCCTCCTGTTTTCGAAACTGTTTATTGCCTATTATCGTATCAGTTTTGCAGAAAAGATGCAAGCGTATTCATTTCTTCTTTATCTTAACGCTCTTGGAAATACCTGATTTTTTCAACATTTTCTTATATTTTGTATACTGCTTTTTCGTCAATTTCTTCGGCACATAAAAAGTAGCTTTTTTATTGATGTTTTTAAATGCATTCTTTCCTATACTCTTTAGTTTTTGGGACTTGATTATTACAGTCTTTAACTTCTTGTTATTTCTGAATGCGTTTTTCTTAATCTTTCTCACCTTCGCAGGAATGATTACCTTTGTAAGTGCTGTACAGTCGGCAAATGCATTCTCACCGATTTCTTTTACACTTTTCGGAATCGTTATCGATTTAAGATTAGTACATCCCCTAAACGCATCATCTCCAATTGAATCTATATTACTGCCTATTATAACCTTCTCTATTGTCTTATTTCCAGCGAATGCCCCAACATAGAGCTTAGTCACCTCATATTCAACACCATCTATAGTTTGAGTATCCGGGACTATCACCGTCTTAACAGTTGCGTCAGGTGGTGCCTTATATTCCAATACATTATCGCCGGAATCAGAAGGAATAATATTATCTGTTTTCTCAGGTGTTGTTACTCTTTCTTCCAAACCTTCTGATGTTTGCGTTGCCTGAGTAACTACAACCCACTCGCTCCATTCATGGCCAAATGCTTCAATTACTACTTTGTTTCTATCAAGTTCAGCACCACACACCGAACAATATACAACTTCATCATATGAACCATTCTCAGTGCAAGTCTCCGACTCTTCATTCTCTTTTACAGCTAAAGAAGGTGTGTGTGTAGTTAAAACAGCTATATCACATACATCCTTTGTCTGTGTGATAAATGATTCATCACTAAATGTTGCCGTATATGTTGTCACACCTTTATCTTTACACGTTGCCTCCTTAGAAACCCTGCCACTAACAGTCGCAGTTTCCTCAGCGACCTCGCCAAGTGGATAAACCGCCTGATCAAGCGCTGTTATCGTCACCGGTTTAGTATTAATATCTGCAAATGTCTCACCCTGTTGACCGGAAGATGAAAGCTTATAGTTACCGGCATCTTCACCAGTTAGCTTAATGTTACTTATTGAAACTTTCTTATCCACACCCGCATCAGCATCAATATATGAACCCTCAGCTTCCACCAAAGCCTTGTCACCTTCTATAATTCCGCATTTATCCAGATTAACATTGGAATAATCCAACACTACATCAGTAGTTCCGTCATATATTTTATTCCCGGCAGTTATACCCGTGATTGTCACTTCTTTAGGCAATATTGTATAACTGATATCAGATATTTCACCGGTATAGTTACCACATCCCTTAACAATTACTCTTGCCGCATCTCCTGCATTTACATTGTTTTCATATGCAACAGAATAATTATCTGCTCCTATTGTAAAATCCTCATTCTTTAAAGAGATGACCCGTGGCTCCTTCGGTGTCCCGTCATAAATCCAGTTTCCATCTTCTATACTAACGCTGTAATCAGCAATTGATGCCGGCTCTATTGTGTAATTCTTTTCAACAAAACCCTCATATTCTCCAATTCCTTCAACGGTTACAGTTACTGTTCCGGCATCGGTTGTATTCTCACTAAAGGCTACTGTATAGTTCGTATTTTCTATCAAAGTTTTATTGCCGGCTTTCACAGTAACCACCGGCTTTTTATCGGTTCCGTCATAAGTAAACTCTGTAGCTGAAAGGATTACGTTATCTTCTTTGATTTCATATACAATCGAAAAGGCTTTACTACACTCGCCTGTAAAATGTCCTGCTCCTTGTACTATAACATTTGCTGTATTTGTTCCTACTTCAATATTGTTATCATACGACACCGTATAGTTATCATCTTTGATGAGCTTTATTCCATCCAAAGTAACTTTATCAATTTCAGGTTTGATTTCCTCTCCCGTATAGGCAAGCCTGCTGTTTTTAAGTACTATCTCTGCAGACGAAAGGTCGATATCCTTGATTTTTGATACAATAACCAGACAATATTCTCTGTCCAAATAATCAATCGTATAATAACTGTATTGTCCATTCAGATTAAATTCAGATGCCACTTTACCCATAACAGTCATATCGTCAGTCAGGTATGAAAAAACTGTACCAAATCGATATGCCCTAATTCTTGCAAGTTTTGCAAATTTTTTGCAGTCATCAGAAGCAGAGCAATAGAATCCCGCCTTATAATAATAGGTATTTTCAAAATCATTCGTCAAATTAGCATTTATATCATACAACCAGCGTACACCCGTATCTGATGGCGAATTCGCAATATGATATTGCTCAAAATTACTTGAAGGCATACCAAAGTACTTATAAAATACCCCCTTATCCTTTCCCAAATCATCCCAGGTCAGATCCATATACATAAATGTCGCACCACCATCATCGGATACGGCATTCCATGCATGACCGCCTCCTTTTGCTGTATGACCGACTATATAATAATTAGGGATGCCAAGGTAATTCATAATAAGTGAAAACGCATCTGAATAACCTTCACAAACAGCATGACCATAGTTTGAATCAAACACACCCTGTACACTATGAGCCCATTTTTCATCTACCGGTGTTTTTCCATCATCCTCATATGCATAATCTATATCCGCAATAATACCATCGTGAACCAAGGCAATCTTTTCAAATACATCATCTGTTTTATCTGTCATGGCAACATATTTATTAACACCATCTATTATCTTATTGTTAAGACTTTTTCTATTTGAGACCGAAGCATACTCCTCTTCAGTACAAAGATAAATATGAGAATCTGAATAAAAGTATTTATTGCTTATCCAGTAATAAGCCGGATGATCGTAATCATATGCATATAATGCCTGAAAAGCCTCATCTGTACTAATCCCTAACGATTTATAATCTATTATGGATACAACATACTCATATGAAGACTTAATCTGTGTGGGCTCCAGATCATCCGTTGATTCCATAAATTCAACCGCAGCTGAATTTATCCGTGTGTAATATGATCTCTGACCATCACTTGATAATGCGTTATATCCATTTGTTCCCACACCTTTCGCAAAAACATCATCCAATGGCGCATTTATCACTCTCCGGAAACTACGAATAGACTTTTCTTTAACCTGTTTCTCTTCAATCCTATATCCGACCATAGGCGACCATCCGCCCTCCGGCATATCACTCTCCTCTTCATTAATTTCAGGCGCTATACTTTCAACAGAAGCTGTCTCCTTAGGTTTAGCGTTAACTATATCAAATGACAATATTACAGAAAGTAGTATAAGAACACATTTTAATTTCCTACAATATCTTTTCATGATTTCTCCCTTTCATAATTTCAACAAAATAGGTAATTGCGAAACTAATCAATACAGTTAACTGCCTTGTGCATATTGTACAGATTCCATACGCAGGTGCTTTGGAGACGCCGGTACTTAATGAGCGCTATGCGCGAATTTAGTACCGTTGCGTGCGACAAGCAGTGAAAGCGTGCCTGCAATGGAACTGTATAATATGCACAAAGGCAAAACAAAGAAATAGCATTTCGCAATTGCCTAATTTCAACAAAACATTATTATCGCTGATTATACTCAATTATTCTTATATCGGCAACGTAAAAATCCCCTCATCACTATTTAAGTATAAATTATCTAATATTTTTTGATAATCACAATATAACGTTTCATATTGTGCTGGTAACGTATGTCTGATATAATGAATATATATCTAAATTTATTGTACAAGTGATATAGATTCTTTAATAATTATATCTATTTTATTCACAGATAAACAAGCTCCATTATGTTGCCAAATGACCACGTTTTACACAGGAGAGACAAAATGAAGAAATACAGATACAGTGATGAAGAACTTAAATTCATCGAGAAAAGCTGCATCCCGCTTGCAATTTATCAGCTTGGTGACAACACAGTGGTACCCATTGCTTTTTCCGCGGGCTTTCTTGAATTATTCAAATTTGAAAATAAGGAACAAGCTTATGTTACGCTTAATAACGACCTGTATGGTGTTGTTCATCCTGACGATGTTCCCCGAATTCTCGAAGCAACTAAGCAGCACATAGAAACGAATGAAATATATGACCTTATATACCGTGTTAAAGTCGATAACGAATATATTACAGTCCATTCATATGTCCGTAATATTCATCCCAAACCGGATGTTAAACTCTCTGTTATTTGGTATTCCAGCGAAGGCACCTACAACTTAACAGGTGAGGTTGACGAAGTAATCCTCAACCGATTCTACCAAAGATCTTTACATGAAGACTGTATGTCACACGAGATGAACTACGACTATCTCACAGGACTTCCCAGTATGACTTATTTTTTAAGGCTTGCCGACGAAGGCAGAAGCCGTATGCAGGAAAATGGTGAATCATCTGCCATTTTATATACCGATCTAAGTGGCATGAAATATTTCAACAAAAAATACGGCTTTGCAGAAGGCGATAAGCTTATTAAAGCATTCGCCATAACTCTTGCAAATAATTTTGGTGAAAAGAACTGTAGCAGATTCGGGCAGGATCACTTTGCTGTGTTTACTTCTTCAAACGATCTTGATAATAGGCTTAACAAACTAATTGATGAATGCCGCTCCCTTAACGATAACAAGACTCTCAACATTCGAATAGGCATATATTTGGATACTATGGGAGTTGTCGAAACAAGCCTTGCCTGTGATCGGGCAAAGTATGCCTGCAACGCAAAGCATGATAACTATCGCTCTTATTATACCTACTACGATAAAAATATGCTTGCCTTCGAGGTAAGACGCCAGTACATTATTGATAATCTTGATCGTGCTATAAAAGAAAACTGGATACAGGCTTACTATCAGCCTATAGTCCGAACTGCAAACGGTTCAGTATGTGACGAAGAAGCGCTTGCACGTTGGATAGATCCAATCAAAGGAGTTCTATCTCCTGCTGAATTTATACCCATCCTTGAAGATTCCAAACTGATTTACAAAGTTGATCTTCATATACTTGACTATACCTTAAAAAAGATGGAAATCCAAGCCAGATCAGGTCTTTACATAGTTCCTACCTCTATTAACCTATCCAGGGTTGATTTCGAGGTATGCGATATTGTTGAAGAAGTAAGAAAGCGTGTTGACAATTCCGGTATTGATCGAAGCAAAATCACAATTGAAATCACAGAAGGCGTTTTCATCCAAAATATGGATTATATGAAAGAACAGATGTCAAAATTTCAAAATCTTGGTTTCAAGGTATGGATGGATGATTTCGGAAGTGGCTACTCATCGCTTGACCTTCTTCAGGATTTTAACTTTGACCTTATCAAATTTGATATGCAATTCATGCGTAATTTTGACAAAAGCAATCGCAACAAGATTATACTGACCGAACTTATCAGAATGATGGTAAATCTTGATATTGAAACAATCTGTGAGGGTGTTGAAACCGATGAGCAGGTGGAATTTCTAAAAGAGGTTGGATGCACAAAACTCCAGGGATTCTATTACACAAAACCAATCTCTTTATCTGATATACTAGCCAGATACAGAAATGGAGTGCAGATAGGTTTTGAGAATCCTGATGAGACAGAATATTTCACATCTCTAGGAAAGATTAACCTCTATGACCTGGCTATTGTCACAAGTGATGCATGTGAAAACTTTGACAACTATTTTGACACCCTCCCAATGGCAATAATCGAAACCAAGAACGATTGGATAAAGGTATCACGTTGTAACAAATCATACAGAGAATTCATGATCAAATATTACGGAGATTTAAAAGTGTCCGCAAAAATAAATATTAATTCCGAAAGACACAGCAGTGTTTTTGTAAGATCAATGTATAATACAGCCAAGAACGGCAAAACATTATTTATCAGAGAAACTATCAAAGACGGTGTAACAGTCAACTCATATATAAGACGTGTTGCTGTCAACCCGGTAACGGGTGTTATCGCCTGCGCAGTAGTTGTTATGTCAGTTAATTAATACGCAGTAAGGAGATCATTTTTTATTTGCCAATGCAAGCATAGCAAATAGAATACCATAATTCAAACCATTGGGATTATTTCCGAGCGCAGTACAAAAATAGGCAAATATCCCGCATCTCGCTGCCATTACAGCTATATCTCTTTTTTCCGATTTTGAAAAAAGCGTTACTACATAAACATACACATATGCAAACATCCCAAGCAATCCTGTAGTCACAAGCTACTGCACAATCTCATTATGTGCAGTAGCTATTAATACCGGTTCAGGCCATGTTGAAGCAATCCTTTCTCCAACAGTAGTATATATTGCATTTTTATAACAATCTGCACCCCAGCCAAATATTTTCATTGCAATCGAGGATTTCGAAAAAGTTTCTATACCATAACTCCATATATATCCTCTATTTGATGCAAAGCTATTATCATATCCACTTACTACAATTACAAAGAGTAATATAATAACTGTTGTAGAAAATACAATCCATGTATTAATCGCTCTATCGGGTAGAGTTTTATTTCTAAAAAGCCACATAACAACTGCTATTCCACAAAGTCCCAGATGCCACTGCTTATCTTGCAGCAAACCCATTATCGAATTTCCAACAACATTCTCAGAAGGTATCCAAAAACACATTATCTTAACAACAAAACAGGCAATAATAAAAAGGATCAAAACAGTCTGTGATACCTAAAAGAAACACTATGATTCCGGAAATAGCCATGATAAATATCATCCACTTTTCGAGTTCCAAGTACCTTTTCATAAATATACATGATATGCAAAGTAAAATTATCGTAAGAGAACCAATACAACATCCATCGCTTCCTAAAAGCGCTGTTATTTTGGTTGTCGAAACACAAACAGACAAAATGACGGCAAAAGAAAATACAAGAAGGCAACATTCAAACACGTCAAATGTCGCCCAATTTCTTACATTTATTTTTTTGTCTCTTATACAGATTAGAATGTCTGATAAAAGTATAACCGCAACATATACTAATGTCATCCACAAAAGCATATATCCTTTAGCTGTAAGCATACTTGCAGCAAATGATTTTCCAAATCGTCTCGGTCTGCTTATACACGTAAGCTTATTAAGAGTATTAAGCGTTCCATTTACAATATCTATCAAGCCTGTCTTATCAACATAATTGCTTTTTATTATTCCTGCAAATGCTTCATTAACGGGATTTACATACATACCCATATCTGCACCTTCTTTCACATATATACCGACCTGTCTATAATAAATAGAATGTATCTATTCAGCTATGCTTCATAGATACGCAATGTCAAAAAAGAAGCAGCTTGCCCTACAGACACCGTATCTCTGCAGTAGAAAGTTGCTTCCTTTTTCTTTTCAGTCTTTAATACCTCTATTCATTTTAGCAAGTGATGTAATAACACTCATTATTCCCATCATTGTTTCTTAAATTTTGCTATCTTTGGCGCCCCTGCCTTCTTGATCCACTTCTTATAATTTTTAAACTGCTTCTTAGAAAATTTAAATGTTGCCTTTTTGCTTATACCTTTAAATGCATTTTTACCAATACTCTTCTTTGTAAGTTTAGTAGTCTTAATGGTTATTGACTTCAAGTTGCTGCAGTTTTTGAAAGCAGAATCTCCAATTTCTTCAACATTTTTGCCAATTTCTATCTTCTTGAGTGAACTACAATTCATAAATGCTTCATCAAAAATGCATACTACTTTATATTTCTTTTTATTATAGATTACAGTATCAGGAACATTTACTGACTGCATCTCATGATTTTCAATAGAAGTAATCATTACTCTGTTACCGGATATTATTTCATAAGAAATATTACCTATAACAAATTCGTCATCGCTCTCATCATCATTTGATGTGTCATTGTTTGACTGCTCATTTGACACTGTATTTGTTGTTGAAGGTTTGCTATCTGTAGAACTCTTACTTCCTGTTTCAATATTATTATCATTTTCTTTGGAAACCTGCTTATCCATTGATGAATTATTATCGGATGCATTTATTGGAGATATTACTTCTTTATCTGTTGTAGCTGACTCATCAACTAATTTCTGTTTTTCTATATCTGTATAATCTTTTTCATCATAATAATTGTTATTTTCCTGATCATTATTAAATGACTCATCTAGAAGTTTCGGAACTACTTCCTGAGCCACAATCACTTTACCGCAAACTGAACAATGACTACCTTCAGTCAGTCCTGTTGCCTCACATGTTGGTGCAACAGCAGGATCAATAACCGCATTACAATTATGAATATTTACCTCTTTATTACCTAAAAATGTGTTTATATTCGATGGAGAACCATCTGTGTTATGAGCCCATACATATATAGCTTGTACACCAGTCTTTTGTGTCGTTATAACTGCATCAAAGCCATGTTTTGTACCACAATTTTTTGACTTATTAATGTCTTCCCGTGTAATATCTGCAGTTATCTGGTGACTCTCTACACCTGCAACATTACATTGTCCTCCAATATAAACAGCAACTGTTACCGCTTTATCTTTTGTGTCAGGGTCATATGCCCATCCGACAACATGAATCTTATTTGCAGACACTGATTCAACTTTTTCAAAAACTCCTATCGGTGCTGCTGTGGCAACATTTACTGTCTTATTTCCAAGTAATGGATTATTTCCTCCCGCTGTATCTATTGCATATATATATACCGCCACATTTCCGATTTTGCTAGTACTTATCTCCGCATTATAACCATGATAATTACCACAATTGTACACCTTGTTAACATCTGTCCTTTCCAAATTTGCCGTTGTTTTCCCAGAATAAACACCACCTTGTCCTGCAGGGCCTCCCACATACACATGTATATCAAGCGCTGTAGCTTTTGAGTCAGGATCATACGCCCAACCCTGTACATGGATTTTCCCTGAAGTATCACATACAACACTATCTACAACTCCGACAGGTTGGTTATTTGTCGGTTGTTTTTCAACAACAGTAAAATTCTGAACCACTTGTAACGGCGCATCTGTTGTATCTCTTGCCGTAATAATATAATAATAGTTACCAGGAGATAATTTATCAAATAACAACTCCCTATCAGTTTTTGAATTTTTCAAATTATAAGTTTTTGCCCCTATATTACTATTAAAACTTGAATAAACTTTTGTCTCATCATTCCATTTATCTTTTTTGCCTGTATTTGTAATAATATAGCCATTCACATATTTAATGTTGTAATTTGATGAAACTGTTCCATCACATGTCCATGCATTACCTTGTGTTATTGTACTTGGAATCTTGGCTATGTTAGAATTTGCTATTGTACTAGCATTTGGTTTATATTCAGGCGCGCTAGGCCATATAATGTATTTTATGTATTTATAACGCTTGTAATAGCCAGATGTAAAAGAAGAGAACTTTAGTTCACTAATTTGTTTTGTCCCCGTCCCATCGTAATTAGCTTGTAAAAAATAAGCACCATCATTTGATGAATTCATCCCAACAAATATCAACGAATGACCATCCGAATCTCCTGCTGTCGGATTAGAATTGTTGTCTATTCTTATCATAGCTCCCTTAGTTGCCCCACTAAGATATTTTTTCAAGTTGTCTTTATTAAACAATCTATCATTGGCATTTACTTTTCTTAAATAATTATAATTATTATTTCTTGAAAAACTTTGTCCCCAAATAGAATTATATGCTTTTGCCGCAAAATTCCAGCAGCAATAGTGTTTTCCTTTACCAACACTACCTGTACATTTGTAATCACCGCTTGTTATGCAATACCCTGTAATTTTGTTTTTTATGGTTGCTAAATCTTTCCCATTAGCCTTTCCGTCGTATACATTAGAAGCCGCTCCGACTCTATTAGGCGAAATAGCAATTCCGCCAATCACCATTACCAACGCTAAAACAACTGTCATTAAACTTCTTCTTACATTTTTCTTCTTCATACCTCATCTCTCCTTTCACCCCCCTGCGCCTTCAAAAAAGCGCCACTCAAGTGACGCTTAATCTTATCGACCATTTCTGTAACTGGCTGCCATTTCACAGGCCCTATAGTTTTGCGTCACTAAGTTTCCTTAGGTTTGCCCAAAATATTAACATAAGCGGAGTATAGCACAATTAGTGACACTTGTGTTACGAACAGGAATATACAACAAGGCAATTGTTCCATACACCAACTTTTTATTTACTCAAAACATCATAAAAACCGATTCATCTTCTTTTTACATAAATCCCCTTTTCCAATTTCAATTTTTGCTTGCTAAAATCATTCACTTTATTTTAAGTATACACGTAAAACCTTTATTTTTTTTCTTATCAGTTTTCGTTGAGTCCGAAACACTATTACCAAACATCAAATAAATCGTCTCCCCCTTTTTAAGTTTCATCGTAGCCTCATTATATGTTCTTATATAATCATCTGCCTCTTCTTCATTATAGTATTTTTCTCCTGTAGAATAATCTGTATATATCGCAGATTTTTCAGAATATTCTTTTTCTTTAGATGAAAACTTCTGACTTGAGAAATCTACACTTTGAAAACCTTCTATATCTTCCTCTCCATACTTTATTGAATTCCAAAACATCGAATCAGGATTAGTTGAATTATTTAGATTCTCTAACGCTTTAGGTTTATATGCTACCATAAATCCATATCCTAAATCTTTTGATTTCTTTATTCCTATAGACCTATATTCAGATATTATAAATTTATATATTTTTGTCTTTGAAGCCTTAAATCGCAAATAACCATGATCAAATCCCTTCTTTGTTATCTTATATGTTTTTCCACTTTTCAAAATATCAGCACTCTTTAAGTTTTTATATTCTACACAGGAAATATTTTTTTCAGCCGCATTCGTTGAAATAGGAAAAATAAATGTCATATAAAATACAACTGCAAAAACAAAACCTAATTTTATTATATGTTTATTTATCATGACCCCTTTCACCCTTCTTTTTTATTATTCTTATCTATGCTTTTCCGTATAGCATAAATATTTCTTTTTTATCCAAATAATACTAGTTCCAGTTACCTTCTCTAGTAAAGTATCAATTCCAACAAACATTAACAATATCGTTATCAAAACTGTCATAAGCAGTTTTCTAATTAATATCAATTTTTATTATTATCATTCCTCTCCTTGTCAAATTAACGTTTTATTTTCCCACTTTAGGCTCTACAAAACTTAAATTACTAGTTTGTCCTTCAAATTCAATTCTTAATACTCTTATTCCCGAAATATCAAGATTAACCTCAAACGGATCAGCACCTTTTTTCACTTCTGGAGAGGTGTAAATAAGTTCTCCGTCACCATATAATTTCATATAACCAGCCTTTTCTTCTGATCTCTCACTATAGTTTAGTATTATAGTACCCTTCAAATAATTATATTCATCTACCCTATATTCAACATAACTATCTGATATCGAAAAATTAGGACGTCTCCAATTTATTCCATTTTTGTATGTCTTACCTAAATTATCCGTAAACATTGTGTCATCAAACATGCCTGCCCAATAACCATTATATTTATCACCTACATAAATATATCCTGACTCAGCATATGTCTTAAAATAAACCAATTCTTTTTCTTTTGGTTCAACTTTAACATATATTTTCTTTGTTATCTTTTTCCCTTTATTATTTTTTGCTTTCGTCGTCAAAGTCACAGCAGTTTTTCCAGGAGACTTTGCAACAAAATACACTTCATTACCTGATATAGATACCTCAACAACTTTTTTATTATGAACCTTAATCTGTATTTTTTTAGATGCTTTATTAACTACTTTAATATTGTATTTTCTTGATACAGATTCACCCTCATCAAACACAATATCATCTGTATTTATTGTTAATTTTTTTACATATTTTCTGTTTGCAGCAAAAGCTTTTACATCTAATAAACAAATCCCCAGAATTACTATACATAAAATAACATTATGTTTCTTTATATCTTTCATAACTAATCACCCCATATAAGATAGATTTTATTTTGTTCTAATTTCTTTAGTTTCCGACCATTTAGATTTATATACCTTATCAGTACCTGCAACACTCATCGACTTACAGCTCCTTAATCTAATATAATATTTTTTCTCTTTCTTTAATTTTTTTATAGTTTTATTTATAGTTGAGTCTTTATCAATAACAACAGTTGTTGCCTTTTTTAACTTTTTATTAGTAGAATATTGTAATTCATACCCTGTAGCATCAGCCACTTTATACCAGCTGACTTTTATAGACTTCTTCCCACCTAATACCGATTTAATTTGGGGTGAAGTAATATTGGGCGTGTATTTAAGTGTAATATCATAGTTAATATCATTATTCCGATTATCCCAAGCAAAGCGATCACATATTTGTACCAAGTAATAAGTTCCAGAATCAAGAATAACATTCAACGGGCCATAGTATATATCTCGAGCAGAACTATATTTATAATCATCACCGCCACGATGACCACTCCATATTTTTGAATCCACATTTGATACTTTATATATTTTATACTCTGTTCTACCGCACACACATAAATCACTGACCGACTCTGTATATATATTTATAATACCCTTTTGAGGCATGGTAAATTGGTACACATCATAATAATACGCTCCATTCTGATAATCCGAATTAGAAATCGAATCATTATGTGTTGTGTCTAAATCGATAGTTTGAACATTATCAAGCCATCCGCCTGCCTTACATTCTGTCGCAAAAACACCAAGTGCCATTACGAGCACCAAAACAATTGTCATTAAACTTCTTACATTTTTACTCACACCTCATCTCTCCTTTCATCCCCTATACACTTTCAAAAAGAGTGCCGCCCTGATGACGCTTAATCTTATAGACCATTTTCTGCAACTGGCTACCATTTTCCAGGCCCTATAATTTTGCGTCACTAAGTTTCCTTAGGTTTGCCAAAAATACTAGTATACATGGAGTATAGCACTATTTATGATACTTGTGTCACGAACGGTAATATACAACAAGGCATTTGTTCCATACATCAACTTTTCATTCTCTCAAAGCATCAAAAAAAGACCAACTCCGCGAGCTGATCTTTTCATTTATTATCATCCGTTTCTTTATCATATGTTTCCAACATATATTATATCTTGAACTTCATAACTGCACCTGACGTGGAACTAAAATGCTCTCGCTTATGCTATATACATTCGTGTATATTATTTCTCAACTCTCTCAATTACACAACTATGACTCTTTGTCTTATCATCATAATTGATTCCTACAAGAACAATCTCTCCACCGTATTCTTCCAGCACCGCAGGATAATTCTTCTCTTTTATCTGTGATATGGCTGCACTTTCTGATTTATTCCATTTAAGCTCTACAACGATTGCAGGGTCAGGTCTGTTTCTCTTTGGAATGTATACGACATCCGCTATTCCGCATCCTGACGGCAACTCTTCTACCTTCATATATCTGTCAACACATACAATGTATGCAAACTTGATTACATACCGAAGCGCCTGTTCATTGTTGTAGAAGGTTGGTGCATAGTTAGATTGACGAATGCGTTCAATGGCTTGTGCAACTTCATCACTATTGCCGACAAGAGTATCATCAAGCAATTTCTGTGATGTTTTAATGAGATTTGCAAGCGCCGTCAATTCTGCATTACCAACCAGTTTCACAAATTCACTCTGCACCTCGGCATTAGGTATTCTAGCCTGTCCTGTCACGCAGTCATATGTCAGATATCCCAAATGTATCATCAGTGTCAGCACATCATCTTTTTTACGAAAGGACACAAAATCATTTTTAAATTCATCTGTACTAACCTCAATCTCCTCACCTGAAATCAGTCTTAAAACCATTTCCTTCAGTCCATCAAAATTCATATTTATATATGTTTCCAGCGCATCAGCCGCAGATGTATATTTCCAATATGAACAGTATTCCTCCATATTAACCGCCTGCATGACAGAATACGGATTATATATAGATTTTTCTTTACCAATTGAATATCCATCATACCACTTCTTCGTCATCAAAAAATCCAAACCATTCTGTTCACAGAGCTTTCTAACATCATCCTCAGTAAATCCGGTATACTTAGCAAATCGTCCCGGCTTCAGTACGGAATACTCACGAAAATCAGATATTGCAGATTGTGTTCCATCCTTCTTAATCGGAAGAATTCCGGTCATATAGCATCCTGCCACAACATAAGGCGTGAAATCTCTATTCTTAAACAAACTGCGAAGAAAACTCAGGTAACGTTTCTGCGTCTCCCCGTCCTCCTTTGCCTCACGAATCAAGGCATCCCATTCGTCAATAACAAATACAAACTTACGTCCTGATTTCTCTCCATACTGCTTCAAGCATTCCGGCAAACTTGTTATGTCCTGAAGATCCGGGTAAATCCTTACAATATCCTTTTTGATAGCCTCTCGAATCATATCGGGAACATCCGAAACATCTTTATTAATAGCCTTATTGCTTTTCACCTCAGATATAAAGCCTGTAATATCCAGCGAAATAACATTATATTGATTCAAATGCTTCTCATAGCTTTCGCATTTGCTAATCTCATAATCTTTGAACAATTCGTGCGAATCACAGCTACAATCATAATATGCAACAAGCATACTTGCAGCAATTGATTTTCCAAATCTTCTCGGTCTACTTATACAAGTAAGCTTATTAAGAGTATTAATTGTTCCATTTACAATATCTATCAAACCTGTCTTGTCAACATAATCACCATTTATAATTTCTGCAAACGCTTCATTTCCAGGATTCAAATGCATTCCCATGTTATCACCTTTTCTCATTTCATAATTATAACTGCACATTCTATTACATAAACGTAAAACAAATAATAGTTTTTCAATTATCGTAATTATACCCAATTCCATATCTATCTGCAATGAAAATGAGTACTGCTGATAAACAGAGCATAATAGTGATATTAATTACTACTTTGCTTTCACTATAGTATAACTGCCATAATAACGTACACCCGAATTCTTCCCAAATGCTCTGACTTTATAATAATACTTTTTCTTCGCCTTCTTATCAGTATACTTTCCCTTATTGCCTAATCTTGCAATGCGTTTATATTTACCGTTCTTCTTAGACGCTCTTAGTATCTCATATCCCGCTGCACCTTTGACTTTTTTCCATGTTAAGATTGTTTTATGACCTTTTCTCTTCGCTTGAAGTTTTGTAACTTTGTCGGGAACAATCTGAAAATCCTTTGTGACAATTCCCGTATAATTTCCATAAAAACGATAAGTAATTGTTGCCACACCTATCTTACGGTTGTTCGCATAAGATACCGTATAATCCTTACCCTCCTGAGGAGACAGACGCTTTTGTGCATCTCCTTCTTTAACAGGCAGACGGAAGGAAGTCTTTGGGCGAATATCACTGCCTGTATATACTGCTTTATATATATTGCCATCCTTACCTTTAAGTATAGTATTCAGTCCATCAATAACTCTTGGTTGAATTGCAAATGCATATCCAACCGAACCTCTGTATTCGCCTTTGCCTGTAACATTAGCATATGCTATTCCGCTATTAACATTATTTGAATATGTAACTGTGTAATCTACATCTTTAATTAATTGTCTGCCACCATAACTAATGAGCAGTTCAGGTGTAAGAGAATCTCCTGTATATACCTGTTCTTCAAGTTCACCAAGAATTGCATTTTTTATTTCCTTCACAATACTACCTGTATTCTGTAAGGAACCGTCGTTCTTCTCACTTCCTTTTTCCGCTTTTCCTGAGTTTGTATTATTGCCGGTCTTTCCTTCTTCTCCGTTGCCAACCGGGTCTTTATTATCGTCTCCACTTACAACTTCTGTATCACTCCTTGTATTTTCTTCTTCTTTGCCGCCTTCTACATCTTTACCGTCATCTCCGCTTACAACTTCTGTGTCACTCCCGGTTTTTTCTTCTTCTTTGCCGCCTTCTACATCTTTACCGTTGTCTCCGCTTACAACTTCTGTATCACTCCCGGTTTTTTCCTCTCCTTCTTCTCCGTTACCAGTCTGCTCTTTATTCCCTTCATCGCTGCCTGCAGGATCTTTGCCTTCACCCGGCTCTGTTGTTTCATCAGAAAACGGCAGTTTGATTTCTTCAATAACAGTAACCTTCTTTTCACCCGTCTTGTGATATATTCCTGCATCAGAACGATTCACTACCATCACAGGACATATACCTAGGTATTCGGCAGATGAGTTAATCTGACTGTATACCGCCCTTATATTACCCTCTGTCTCCTCCTCTATAACATTCATATAATAACCATCCTGACTGCTGGAGGTACCCAGCCAATATGACAATCCTTCATCATCTGCACCTGTCGTTTTCTTATATTGTTCATGAGAATATGCAGTCGGATATCTCCATATTACCGCCGTCTGCTCCTGTTGTGAAAGTGTATCTTTTCCCCCCTGCATCCACTCGCATATATCATCATAGGCTGGGAGCATTAAATGGTCATTTGTCTTCCCCTTATATACACTATCTATTAGCTTGCTGCCATTTTCATGTGATGTCAGTAATATTTCTTTCTTTTCAGCTTCATTAAATGCATTATTATAGAAATAATCATTGAGCCATTTTCTTACATCCGAAGAGCCCCAGTATATACCATTTCGATCACTGCTTTCATTATACTTGCTGTAATCCAATATTGAATCTGCCATGAGTACCAGTTTTGTCTCTGTTGCATTCATCACGCGCCATTTAATCGGTTCTTTCTCAACTCCATTTATATCAGACTGAGGATAGCTTCCCATTTCAACTATATCATATACAACAGAATTCTCGTTGCCATCCTGCATTTTATATCGTGGATCTTTAACCTCATCATCGACCCAGACTGTATCCGCATACGGCGGAGCATACTCAGTATATGGTCTTATCACTCTATTCTCTTTATCCTTTAACGTCTGCTCTAAATATGCCTTAGAAACATATACCATTGGACATACTCCAAGAAGAATCCTTGGAGTATCAATAGCTGAGTTGTACCATACACTCTCATTGTTAAAACTATCATATTTATCCTGTTTTACATATTGATAAATGCCATTCTGATTTCCTGACGTTCTAAGCCAATAACCATCAAGATTATCCGGCGAACCTCCTGCTTTTGCCTGTATCAAATGAGCATATGCCGTTGCATATCTCCAATACAATATCTGTCGGTTATCATTGATATATCGTGATTGCACATCTTTATAATTATACGAATACAATTCGTCCATATCAGGTAAGAATACAGAATCTCTTACCACCTCACATTTATCACTTTCCGGATAATTTACCCAATGGTCAATATATGAAATCGCCTTTTTTTCATCAATTGAAAATGCCGCATCTGCAAATTCTCCCATCAGCCAGTTTCTAAGCTCGCAAATATCCCAATATTTCCCACCGTTGTCAACTGGATCAAACACCCTGTAATCTAATATCGAATCCGCCCACAGTAATACCTTCTCATCATCAATATCAATAACACGCCATTTGATAGGATCCTTTGAAGACCCTGACGGATCACTCTGAGGATACGAGCCAAATTCAACAATGTCATAGCACATGTATTCCTGTCCGTCATCGTCACTGACAAGCTTCGGTTTGTTGATCTCAATTTCAGAATCACTATCATTTTGTATAGAAGCAGCATTTGTATGACTACCTACACACAAAACCATTATCAAAGCAAGTACCCAAACCACAAACACTTGTCCTCTTAAATATATACCTTTCCCATAAAATGTATTATCCATATCTTTTCACCCACTAAAAGCTTATTATAACAAGAATATCCAAAGTAACTTTGCCACTTGGTTTCGACATAATTAACAATCACTTATTGTTATCATTCTACCACAAACACAGGCAAAAACAATAGTAACAAAAAAAGCAAGGTTTCCTATTCTCCCTGCTTTTATACATCCGCCTTTATAATCAAATCTTTAATACTTAAATTCCATTTCGTATATATAATCGATATTGTTCATCAAATTTTTTCTTATAAGTCTCGCCCAAAGGTATTACTACTCCGGACTGCATTAATATTTCATCACCGTCTAAGCCTTTTACATACCCCATATTAACTATAAAACTGCCATGACATCTTTCAAATATCGGATTCAACTGACTATTAATCTTTTTGATAGAGGAATATACGTCATATTCCTTATCTACTGTATGAACCTCTATCATCCTGTGTTTTCTCTCAATATATTCGACCTCATCCTGACAGATTATAATGTGTCTTCGTTTAGAAATTAATTCCAGATAATTGTTTTCAAAATTCTCTTTATCATTTAATAGCAATCGACTGATAAAATGTTCAAGCCATATATCCACTTCTGTCTTTCGACACAAACAGTAATGGTTGACTTCATATATCTTAGGAATTACATCATAATCGTCAACAAAATACATTATTACACAGGTCGGAAGAATTTTATTAATACGTTTTCCTATAGAAACTCCATCAAATCTTATATTACAATACTGAATATCAAGAAAAATAATATCATAATCGAATCTTTGATCATCTATACTCTCTATCAACTCAATAATTTCACACTGGTTTATCTCCGTTATCCGGTAAGGAAATAATGATTCAACAGTTCTTTTAATTTTGTCAGTAAAATTCTTATCATCAAAGCAAATCATCAACTTCATCGTATCGTCAATCACTTTCATTACGCTTATTCTAAAAGTCGATTGATTTTATCACAAATATTGATTAAAATGCGCTAAAATGTTCCATAATACAAACAAGATGTACCATATAACAATATAATTGGTATAGCTTTAACTACTGTGCTTTTTCATAGCTTCCCTTACTGAGTTTGCCAACCCCTGCTCCAATGTCACAGCCGCCTCATCACTATTTTCTTCTTCTGCCTCCCTGCTATCAGTATCTTCCGCCTGCTTATCATAAACTGCGCAATGTGGGCAGGATGCAAATTTATCTGCGTCATAGTAATGATTTTTTTTACATTGTACAAGTTTCAAAACATCATCTCCTTTTCATCCCAATTCAAAGCGTTGTGAGGAATCTTCTGTTCCAAAAACATCCCCCGTCTTAAGGCTTACAGACTCTCCCTGCAATATACGCAAATTATCGTTGACAACAATAACTTCATCAGCAACATTCCAAAGACTATAACTTTTACTATTTTGGTGAAATATTATTATTCCCTGCTTATCACTGACAACCGCATCATTTATAACTATATCCGCATATCTCGCATCTTTTCCAATTATTATTTCAACTTCCGGTTTTATTCGGAATATCACGCCGTCATATGCTCCTCCAACCCCTATTATCGCTCCATATTTATTCCACTTACGAAGACTTTTCCATATACCTCCGTCACCCTGTTCATAATAATCCCGACCAACCGGAATCTTTTCACCTCTGATAATTAAGTATTCTCTATGTACTTCTTCAACATATTTTGCATTTACCAGAAAAGAACGATGACATCTCACAAATCCTCTGTCAGATAATTCTTTTTCAAGATCCCTTATAGTCTTATAAAAATGAATTTCATTCTTTAAGCCATGCGTATATATTATCCTTTTTCTACTCTCAAAATATAAAATATCTTTAAGCTGAACAGAAAATGGTTCCTTATTAACAGTTACGGTCAAACAGTTCTTATCAACATTATGAAGTTCCTTATATTTTTCAATAATTTTCTTAATTCCGCTCAATTTTAAAGGAACAGTAAGAATTCCAAACGCGCGGTAAAGAATAATATCACCCAGCTTTTTGTTCTTTGGTAACAATAATACTATCTCCACCACATCATTTTTCCTGCGTATCTCTTCGATTATATCAAGCGTATCATCTGTTTCACAAAAAATAATATCAGGAATATCCTTATTATTCTCGATATTATCAACCATTTGTCCACTGTCAGTATAAACGAACACATTTACTTCACTTTTTAAATTCTTATCATCAGCTATATATTTTCTAATCCCTGCCGATATATTGCAATCTGCACATACACCTATCTTTATCATAAATCCTCACCATCATATTACATCAGAAGAATCTGTATTCCATCTTGTCCTATATTTATAATACTATTTCTTTCAAACAGAACTGTTTCTCCATTAGGAAGTCTTTGATTATCTGAATCGTAAGTTCCATGTTTCGACTCATCTTTAATCAGGTATGCATCTTCTTTATCATCATATTGAATACGGACATGTACTCTGCTAATCCACGAAGATTCGATAACAAATTGACAGAGATGTACATCCCTTCCGATCACTAATTCCTGTTTGGATTGAAGCTTAATTTCTGCTCCCTTATACTTTCCATTCAGTATTTTTATCCCCCTCAATCTCCATATCCTCCTGTTATACGTTTATTGTTACTAATCTTCTATATAAATTATTTCCTCAGAATCTACTGCTTCCGAAGAACTTTTATCACTATTCTTCCCAGATGTATCCGCCTTCTTATTCGCATTATTTTCTGTATTTTTTGTTGTTTTCTTTTTTTCGTTAGTATTAGTTTTTTCTGTAGTAGCTTTTGAAGAGTTATCTATTTTTGTCTTTTTGCTTTCTGTATTCCTTTGAACGGCTTCAGTCTTTCCCGTTTCCTGCTCTATATCTGCAATACTAGTCGGAACTTCTGTTGTAGCTGTGCTTGTCTGTTCTTCTGTAGCCACATTCTTTATTTTTTCTTCTTCAGATTTATCAGTATAAGACTTTTCACCATTTTCCGTTGTTGTAATATTAACCACAGTTGAATTTTCTTCAGTTATCTTTTTATTTTTTTCATACTCATTTTGACTATGATTATGAATCATATAACACGAAGCACTAATTGAAATAATCCATAAAATAGCACAACACAGTCCATACATGAACCATCCGCTAATTTTTTTCTTAATACCCTTATTTGCTTTACTGTGGATTTCCTCTAAGAAATCCGAAACAGTTAATGTTCTCTCTGTAATATCGGTACTTAACGCATGCATTATTGCATATTCCATGTCATTATCAATTTCAATCCCATACTGAGAAGGATATTTCAATGCATCTTCTTTAGAACGAAATATCGCCTCCTCCGGAGTTATTCCTGTTATACACTTATACATTGTTGCCGCGAAAGCGTATACATCTGTCCATGCTCCCTGATTCCCTGAACTCATATATTGTTCAGTTGGAGAAAATCCCGGCACTACCTGAACAGAAAGACTTTTGGTTGCAGTTGCCGATGTTGCTTTAGCAGCACCAAAATCCGTTAATTTTGCATTACCCTCTCTGTCAATAACTATCGTTTCCGGTGAAATATTACGATGAATCAATCCTTCTGAATGCATCTTTATCAACGACAGAGCTACAGGTTCTAATAATTTAACAGTTTCATCTGCCGATATTTTCACTCTTTCATTGATATACTCAGATAATCGTTTTCCATCTACAGCTTCTATTATCTGATAAGCAGTATTGTTATTCCGAAAAACATCAAAGATACGTGTTATTCCTTCATCATCACGAAATTTTGCTAATTTCTTTGCTTCATCAATAAAACTTTTTAATTTTTCATCAAATGGAACCTGAAATTCATAAGAAAACAGTCCAACGGTTATTGAATCATCTTCTCTTAATGTATATTCCAAAGGAAAAAACTCCTTGATCGTTACCGGATGTTGAAGAACGCGGTCATATCCTGAATATATTATACTATCACCTCGATATTCAACAGATATTCCAACATAATATCTGTCGGCAAGCCATGTACCTGGCGTAATATGATATGGCTCCTTTTTGTCGGCAAGCGGATTTCTTCCACAATGTGGACATACGTTATCAATATTTACCAACTCATGCATGCAAAAACAACATAGTTTCATATCAAAATTTCCTCATAATCAATCATTTTATCAATTAATATTATGTATATAGCCACACAAGAACCATCAGCAAAACCGGTAGTATCGCAAACACTACTGCAACAGCACGTTTTCTTCGTTCCTTAATCTTATGTTTGTTTTGTGAAGATATAAGAGAAACTACTTTCTTCTTTTCCAAAACTTCCAATAACTCCTCGGCGCTTTCAAATCTATCCGACACCTCTAACATCAATAGCTTCATGATTGCATTATTAAGATACTCCGGTATTGGCTCATCATCTTTTCCAATATATTCTCTCGGAGATTTTAACTGATTACCTCTCATTCTTGCCAACGACTCTGTTGGAACCACGCCCGTTAGGGCACGATAAAACGTAGCTCCCAAAGCATATAGGTCTGTCCATGCCCCCTGTTTTTCATTAATCCTGTATTGTTCAGGCGGAGCATAACCAACTTTAACGACCACCTTTGAAGACGCTTCCGTCACCCCTGTAAGTCTTGCTGCTCCAAAATCCAATAATTTAACTTTCCCATTACTGCACAAAAAAATATTGTCAGGACTGATATCCCTATGAAGAATATTCTCTTTATGCAGTGCAATCAATGCTTTCGCCATTGATTGCATTACCCATAATGTATCATTGACTGACATTTTTCCTTCATTGACATCAAGGTACTGCTTTAAAGTCATACCTTCTAAGTACTCCATAACAATATTTGCTGTTCGATTCAGTTCATAATAATTATATACACTTACAATATTTTCATGTTTTGAGAATCTTGCCAGAGTCCTGGCCTCTGCCATAAAACGATATAATCCGGCGCGGTATTCATGTTCATCCTCCTTGATACACACATCTACACTGTTGCCATCTTCTGAGCGTCTGACCAATCCACGCGGATAGTATTCCTTAATAGCCACAACTACATCTAAAACTGTATCGTAAGCCTTATAAGTAATACCAAATCCTCCACATCCAAGCACCACCCCTATATAATATCTATCTGACAACATAGAGCCTTCTGCAAGAAATATACCATTGTCATTCCTTGCACTTGCAATATTTCCACAATGTGGACACACTTCATATTCACTTGGATATTCTTTCATACAACGATAACAACGCAATTAATTATCCCCTAATAGTAATTACAAGTGAAATAGTATATCTTGTATAATATTAACAATGTTTACATATTGTTTACAGAAATATATTATCATAGCTTTTACCATATTTCTACACCGTATTTTGCAATGATAAGCCATAATTATGCACGTTTTTTTCAGAATACGACAATCCCCGACACATCTATTTATTATCTTGTTCCTCTGCTGAAAATGAAAGAAGCACAGAATGAGGACTGATTATCACATCTCATTATCCCATTCTGTGCTTCCTTTATATTTAATCTTTATCTTCTATAAACAATCACTTGTCTATTTATAACAAGAATCTTACCCAATCTGAGCGAGCCTCTCTTTAACAGTCTCTAACATTCCCGTGTATTTCTCAAGCTTAGCCTTTTCTTCATCTATCTTAGCCTGAGGAGCTTTACCTACAAAGTTAGGATTGTTAAGCATTCCCTCACATCGCTTGATCTCGCCAGTAAGTCTCTTCTCTTCCTTGGTAAGACGTTCTTTTTCTTTTTCAATATCAACAAGCTCTGCAAACGGCATATACACTACTGCGTCATGGATAACTGCAGATACGGCATCATCCGCAATTCCTGTCTTATCAGACTGAACTATAACCTCTGAAGCAAATCCAAGAGTTGCAAAGAATACCTTTGCATCCTCAAATATCTTTCTGATATTTTCCTTCTCAGAAACAACAAATACAGTCGCTTTCCTTGAGTTAGGAACGTTCATGTCTGTTCTTAAGTTACGAATTCCTCTTACAGCATCCTTGATAGTATCAACAGCATACTCATCTTCTGCAAAGTTCCAATCCACTTTATATTCAGGCCATGAAGCTATCATAATTGACTCTTCCATAGAAGCTGCATCAACACCGGCCTCAATCAATACATCACGAAGGTTTACATATATCTCTTCTGTGATAAATGGCATATAAGGGTGAAGCATCTTAAGTGCCTGGATAAGAACTGTCTTAAGTGTCCAGAGTGCTGCTGCCTTGGTTGTGTCATCATCATTGTAAAGACGAGGCTTAACCATCTCTATATACCAATCACAGAACTCTTCCCAGATGAAGTCATAAACCTTTGAAGCCGCAATACCTAATTCATACTTATCAAGGTTTTCTGTCATATCCTTTGCAAGAGTATTAACCTTAGATAAAATCCATCTGTCTGCAAGTGTAAGATCAGAGGCAGATACTTCAGCGATCTTAGCCTTTTCCATATTCATCATTATGAAACGTGAAGCATTCCAAACCTTGTTTGCAAAGTTACGGCTTGCCTCAACTCGCTCCCAATAGAAACGCATATCATTTCCCGGAGCATTACCGGTAATAAGTGTAAATCTAAGCGCATCTGCACCATATTTATCGATAACCTCAAGTGGATCGATACCATTTCCGAGTGATTTACTCATCTTTCTTCCCTGGTCATCACGAACAAGTCCATGGAAAAGAACCGTATGGAACGGAAGCTCACCTGTCTGCTCGATAGAAGAAAATACCATTCTTATTACCCAGAAGAAAATGATATCATATCCGGTAACAAGTACATCTGTCGGGAAGAAATAGTCTAGATCCTCTGTCTTTTCAGGCCAACCAAGGGTTGAGAACGGCCATAACGCTGATGAGAACCATGTATCAAGTGTATCCGGATCCTGTTTCATATTAGTGCTGTTACATTTCGGGCAAGTATGAACAGGTGTCTTCGATACAACTATTTCCCCACAATCCTGACAGTAATATGCAGGAATTCTATGTCCCCACCATAACTGTCTTGACACACACCAGTCACGGATATTTTCAAGCCAGTTATAATATGTCTTATTCATACGTTCAGGAATAAGCTTAAGTTTACCGGACTTAACAGCCTCAAGTGCAGGCTTAGCCATTTCCTCCATTTTTACAAACCACTGTGGTTTGATAAGAGGTTCAACTGTAGTCTTACAGCGGTCATGAATACCTACTGCATGCTCATGAGGTACAGTTTTTACGAGAAGTCCCTGTTCTTTTAAGTCTGCAAGCATTGCCTTTCTTGCCTCATATCTATCCATTCCGGCATACTTACCACCAAGCTGATTAATTGTAGCATCATCATTCATGATATTAATCTCTTCAAGATTATGACGCTTACCAACCTCAAAGTCATTAGGGTCATGTGCAGGCGTAATCTTAACGCAACCAGTTCCGAACTCTTTGTCAACATATTCATCAGCGATAACCGGAATCTCTCTATCTGTAAGAGGAAGTTTAAGCATCTTACCGATGATATCCTTATATCTCTCATCCTCAGGGTTAACAGCCACAGCTGTATCACCGAGAAGTGTCTCAGGACGGGTAGTTGCTATCTCAACAAATCTTCCCTCCTCACCAACTATAGGATAATTGATATGCCAGAAGTTACCCTGCTGATCCTCATGTAAAACCTCAGCATCTGAAATAGTTGTCTGACATACAGGACACCAGTTTACGATTCTCGAACCTTTATATAACCATCCTTTTTCGTAGAGCTTACAGAAAACTTCATTAACGGCATCGTTATTACCGTCATCCATTGTAAAACGCTCTCTGTCCCAGTCAGCTGATGAACCAAGCTTCTTTAACTGATTGATGATTCTTCCGCCGTACTCAGCTTTCCACTCCCAAGCTTTCTCTAGGAATCCGTCTCTTCCGAGATCCTCTTTATCAATTCCTTTTTCTTTTAAAGACTCAATGATCTTAACCTCTGTAGCGATAGCTGCATGGTCTGTACCCGGCTGCCATAACGCATTATATCCTTCCATTCTCTTATAACGGATAAGGATATCCTGCATAGTATTGTCAAGGGCATGACCCATATGAAGCTGTCCTGTAATATTTGGAGGTGGCATTACTATAGTAAATGGTTTCTTACTTCTGTCCACCTCAGCATGAAAGTACTTCTTATCAAGCCAGTTCTTGTAAATTCTGTCTTCAATCTCTGAAGGATTATAATTCTTCTCTAATTCCTTTGCCATGATCCTGTTCTCCTTTTATACTTTAATTGTCTTTAGGTGATTGCGAAACTCTATGAATCGAATGCGAAGCATGAGTTTAGTACCGTTGCGAGCGACGAGCAGCGAGAGCGTGCCTGCGTTGGATTGTATAACATGCACAAAAGCAAAAAAGAAAACCATAGTTTCGCAAACGCCTATTTAATTGTCTTATAGGCTTTTGCAACACATGTGCACCTCGATTCCGCTTTGTTCCATCTCTCATAGCTTACACGCATAAAGAAAGCCCTTACATCTGCATACACAGACGTAAGGGCGAAATATCGCGGTACCACCTTGTCTTATCACTTATCTTATCCTGTAACGGGGACGATGCCGGCATGACCTACTAGAAAATCATAAGGTTTGACATAACTTATCAAATCCTAATCAATAATTCAAATTCAGCCACACGGTTCAAAAGCTACCTTCAAAGCATTCTTCTTGAAATGACCTTCCAGCGCATCAATCATTCTCTCTTGCAAGGAACTGCTTCTACTCCTCTTTCTCATAACCTTTATTATTCATTACTAACCGATAATATAATGTATCATTTCCCAATTGTCAAGTTTATATTTAAGAGTAACCTCATGAAAAGTAACATATCATATGATATTCTTCTCTAACTTTAATCATCAATTAGCCAATGATCTGTATATACCAACATGATCATATATACATCTCCATGAGCTGTAGGTATCACCGGTCACACATACATACTCCTTACCGGAATTACTCTTGTAATAACTTGCACAACAGAATCCCGCTGCATTTACAAAACCTGTCTTAGCGCCTAACACTTCACCACCGGTGTCCTTATCCTCGATTCTTCTCATAAACCAGTTAGATATCTGAATACCCTCTGTTGCAATCAGTTTTACACCCGGGTCTATCTCTTCGGTAGTAGCCTCCGCGTCATTTGCTGTTTCACCATCTCCGGCTTCAGCGGAAGCCTCAGTGGTTTCATTTTCACCAGTAGCTTCGGTATTCTCGGCTTCGGTATTCTCAGCTTCAGAAGAACCATCCTCAGAAAGACCAAGCTCTTTTCTGACATCCTCCGGAAGAACTGTAGGATCAGGTGTTGTCTGGTATGTCCTTGCATTAAGCACTTCTTTTAAAAGATCATTCTGCATTGCAGTTGCAAGTATTATCGCCATATCCTCCATTGTACAATGAAGATTCTCATCATACATACCCACAACATTGGTAAAATGTGCAGTATCATCTATACCAAGCTCTTTCGCCTTATCATTCATTTTCTCAACAAATGCTTCATGACTGCCACAGCAATACTGTGCAAGTCCAACCGCAGCATCCGCACCCGAACATACAATAGTTCCGTAAATGAGATCTCTGACAGTAACTTTCTCACCGGCTATGAATCCTACAGCACTACCGCCATTGTCATATGCATATCTTATCGCCTCATCTGTCATGATAAATGTATCATCAAGATCCTCGATAAGATCGGCAGCTGTAAGCACAGTAAGTATCTTTGTCATAGATGCAGGATTGACAACCACGTCACTGTCGCGTTTTGCAACTATCGAATCATCTGAAAGGTCAACCAATACCATATATCGACTGGTCAAGGTCTGAGTCTCTGCGAGATTATCCGGAACCGGATTAGTGGAGTTAAGCGAACCATCCCTTGCCTCTAGGGTAATTGACGGATAAAGTTCCTCCTGAGTAGCATCTCTCTGCTCATCATTATCATCTCTGAATATCGGCCATTCTTCCTTGGGGAATCTCAAACTGAACGGATTACTGTTATATACGATAGTACTGTCAGTTGCATGTGGTTCATGCAAGGTGTAATCCACTGTCGCATAAGGACCAACCGGTTCTTCAGTTGTAACCTCCTCGGTTGTTGCCTCTGTTGTCTTTGGTATTTCCGTAGTCTGCTCATTCTTTGCCCCTTTTTTGAAAAAAGCAAAATCTTTAAACCCGTCAGTAAAATGATAGGTTGCAAAAACTCCTCCACAGATAATGGCTAAAATACAAATAATGGCAAGTACAACCGGAGCCTTGCTCTGCTTTGAAACATTATCTATATACATTACACTGTCATAATCGTTAACGTTATCTTTATAATTTCCTGCATCATATTTATCATAGGACTTATTATTATCCGGAGACTTTGACTGTCTGTCCTTCGATGTTGCTTCCTCATCATCCTTGTACCTTAAGGTATCAACAAACGGCTGTTCATACTCATCATCAAGCAATGAAACATCTAACGGATTAACCGTCTGCACACTTTCTCCTACTGCCTGCTGTGTAACGTACTGATCGCTTTGACCCACTGTCTGCTGTGCAACATACTGATCGCTTTGTCCTGCTGTCTGCTGTGCAACATACTGATCGCTTTGTCCTGCTGTCTGCTGTGTAACATACTGTTCACTATTGTCGATTGTCTCCGGTGAAACAGGCTGCAGCCTTGTAGTAGTATAATCCTGAAAACTTTCTATCTGTGGTTCTAACTCAATATATGAACCCAGTCCCTGTGTTGCCTCCGGTGCCATGTCGTATCCGCCTTGTACACCTTCTTCAATACGATCAAGATATTCATCAAGTTCACTATTGTTCTCAAAATCCAGACTATCCATATATGCATTTAGCGCCTGTTGATCACTTGCATCTAAATGATTAAGATATTCATCAAACTCTTTATCGTTCTTCATAGTATTATTCCTTTTTGTCCTGTATCAAATAGTTTGTTCTTTTTTAATCACAACATTCTATTATATACAATAATTATGAAATCGGCAAGAAATTGTATTATTTATCACTCATTTATTATCTGAAGCTGTTTCTCAACTCCCTCTAAATGTTCCTTGCACTTTGTCGCAAGCATTGTTCCTTCCTTATATAATTCTAAAGACTCATTGAGTGGAATACCTTTTTCCGCCAGCTTTTTATTAATTTCTTCTAATCTGTCCAATGATTCATCAACGTTAAATTCTTTCTTCGCAGCCATTTTTATGCACCTCTTTTTATTATAATTTATCTATCCTCAACTATCAGCTCTTATCAAAATTCACTCCTGTTTTTTGTGAATCTCGGTAATTTCAGATACTATGGTTCCATCATGAATATCAATGCTTATCGTATCGCCCTCTTTGACCTCTTCCACTCCCGTCACAGGACGTCCTTCATGTGAAATGTATCCGAAGCCATTGACCAATTTAGCCGTTGGTGACAATCCATGAAGTCCGGCAACCAGAAGTTCATAGCGATGTTTTCTAAGTTCAAATTGTGTCTTAATATTGTTACTTAAATGTTCAGTCAGAATATTTAATCTGTCAAACTTCTCCTTAAGCTTAGCTTCCGGGCTGTTCTTTTCAAGCATCGCACACTTTGCATCCAACAACAGTTTGCGCTGCAAAAGCTGACTGTTCATATTATCCTGAATACTTTTTCTAAGTCTCATAACCCTTGTGATATCGACCATTACATCCGGAACAGCTTCCTCCGCAGCCTCGGAAGGAGTGGCAACCCTCTTATCAGCAACATAATCTATAAGCGTCCAGTGTCCCTCATGACCTACTGCTGAAATTATAGGTGTTGTGGCCTCAAAAACCGTCCTTGCTATCATCTCATCATTATATGCCATGAGTTCCTCGTCAGAGCCACCTCCACGACCGACTATAATGGTATCCATACCTTTGCTATCCATATATCTGATACCTTTGATTATCGTTTCGACAGCATTTTTTCCCTGAACATTGACATGATATAGCACAAGCTGAACAAACGGATTACGCTTTCCCGCCACCTTACATATATCCTTAATTGCCTGTCCATCCTTAGAAGTAATTATTCCGACCTTCTCCGGGTATTTTGGAATCGGTTTCTTATGCTCTTCATCAAACAGGCCTTCTGCCTCTAACTTTGCTTTCAGTTTAAGATAAGCAAGATTTGCAGCACCATCACCGATATTTACTATCTGTCTGACTATCAACTGACTTTTTCCGGTCGCTCTGTAATAATCTAATTTTCCAATAATAGCAACCTGCTGACCCGCCTCAAGCTCAAATTTCATGACAGCTTTAGCTGTTTCTTCCCACATAAAGCATGGCAAAAGGGCATAATTATCTTTAATGGCAAAATAATAATGTCTTCCCCTGTGCCCACTGAAATTTGTCACCTCGCCTTTGACCATTATCATCTGAAATTCGACTGCGTCATCAAAATGACCAAATATCATGTCATTAACCTCAGACACTGTCTTATACAGTTCATAACCATCCTCCTGCTCAGGGACAGAATCATTTGAAAAGACAAATGACAATTGGGTTGTTGAAGACTTTTCTTTTGTAGCATCCGGGTCGATATACCATCTCTTAAGACCCTCCGTAAGCTCCCCATCACAATACCAGAACTTCTCTTTATAATTCCACTTTGCGCCAAGAGCTTTAGCCTCATCTTTTTCCACATATGGTACGTTTAATCTATATATCAAAGCATCACTTCCTTAACACATGTTTTTAATAGTCATACATCTATTCTTACAGCAAACCCTCAATATGTCAACTTAATATATACTTAAGATAATGCCTTCTTTAAAGTCCAAAAGCAAAAAGCGAGGTATATCCCCGCTTTTATAGTATATTTAGAGCAATGTCCTGATTCGTTTTTTGTAACTTAAAAACTTTTCTGTTAGTGCAAAGTCAGGCGTTCTCGGCTTCTCCTCATCAACAACTATTTCTTCTGCAATTGTTGCCGGCTTTCCCTTCAATATATATATTCTGTCTGAAAGCAGTATCGCTTCATCCATATCGTGTGTGATAAACAGCGTTGAGAGTTTAATATCCTTCATCATATCCAGATACCACTGCTGCATTGATGAACGTGTTATGGTATCTAACGCACTAAAAGGTTCATCAAGAAGTGCAACTTCCTTATTACACAAATAAGTTCTAAGAAGTGCAACACGCTGTCTCATTCCTCCGGACAACTCCGCCGGATATTGTTTTTGGGTTCCATCAAGTCCAAAATGTTTGAACTCTTTTCCGGCTTTCTCCAAAGCTTTTTTCTTAGGCACATGTTCAAGCAGGAGAGGCAATGCTGCATTTTCTATTACAGTCTTATGCGGAAGTAGCAGGTCTTTTTGAAGCATATAACTTAAGTAACCGTTCTTTCCGGTTATGTCAATTTCTGCATCATTATTTTGTGGCTCACCCGGCAAATCCTCGTCGTCTTTGTCAGGATACAACAGCACTTTCCCAGCATCAGGCTCTGTAAGACCTGAGAGTACGTTAAACAATGTTGTTTTTCCGACTCCGCTGACTCCAAGAATACTGACAAGCTCACCACGATTTAATGTAATACTGATATCCTTAATGACATGTTTATTGCCATAGGATTTCGAAATATTGTCTACGGTTAAAATTGTTTCCATGGCAAAACCTTTCTAAAGTCATAACACAATATTCTATATTTTACTCCGGAAGATACTCATTAGTAAATCCATATCCTGCAGGTATCTCCTCTGACAATCCGTTATCAGACAACCATTTATAGAATGAATCCCATCTTGTCTGATCAATGTATCCCCACTGTGAAACCTCTGCCTTGTACTGAGGTGATAACCATTCCTGACTCTCCTTAACAAGATCTATACTAAGTTCAGGCACCTGCTTAACAAGAATCTCTGCAGCCTTATCCGGATCATCTATAGCAAATTCGTATCCCTTCTTTGTTGCACGAAGAAATGCCTTGGCAACGTCGGGATTATTTTCAAGCCAGTCTGTATTGGAAACAATTACCGGACTATAGAAATCAAACGCAGGATTGAGGTCCTTGAAGAATAATGTGTTAGTTTCAAGTCCTGCCTGCTTTGTGGAAATTCCTGCCCACGCATAATATATCCATATTGCGTCTATATCCTGCTGTAATGCCGCAGCCTCATTCTCCACATATTCAGGAATAAGGTTTACCTTGGAAAAATCTCCGCCATCCGCTTCAACAATGTTCTGCATCATAGCCTTCTCAACAGGAAGATCCCATGTTGCGTAATTCTTACCTTCAAGATCCTTAGGAGAATTGATGTTATCTTCTTTTAGAGAAATAATTCCTGAAGTATTGTGCTGTATCATTGCAGCCACCGCCGTGATAGGAATATTCTCATCTGATGTGTAAACCGGCGCAAGATAATCCTGGAAATCCACTCCAAACTCTGCCTGTCCGCTTGCAACCATAGTTGTAGCTCCGTCCTCAGGTGGCTGAACTATATTAACCTTGAGACCTTCTTCCTCGTAAAAGCCTTCATTTACCGCCACATAAAAACCTGTATGGTTTGTGTTTGGTGTCCAGTCAAGGACAAGAGTGATCTCGGTAAGGTCAGCATTTTTGTTTTCATCTTCAACATTTACCAGAGGGTCAATCGCATCCTTTGAGTTTCCACATCCGGCAAGAGCCATAGCCATAGCTCCAGCCATAATCATTGTTGCTAATTTTTTAAATATTCTCATTTTTAATCTCCAATCCACCGCCTTAATATATGCGGCATGTAATATCTTTATATTCTGTAATTGAGTTTGTACATCCATTACAGAATAATAGTATAATGGCAATTAAAAAACATGTCCTTTTTTTCATTCCATTAATTCTTTTTCCTTTCAAGTAAGTTATTATTACGCCTTATTTATTGTTCTTTTATACACTTATTATGACCTTCTCGTCCACGGCATGACCTTCTTCTGAAAGACACTAACAAGTGCCATAAGCAACAGACTTATTACCGACACAAAGAAGATTACTGCAAACATTTTGTCATATGCCATTGATTTCTTGACACGTGTCATATATACTCCAAGTCCCGAAAATCCACCCAGCCACTCAGAAATCACTGCACCTACCACAGAATAAGCAACCGCAATCCTTACTCCCGAAAAAAACTCAGGAAGTGCTGCAGGAAATTTTACAAACTTGAATATCTGCCATTTCGTTGCCTTCATAGAATGCATCAACTTAATCATATCTTCATCCACAGAAGAAAGACCGTCGAGCAGTCCCACTGCCATCGGGAAAAATGATACCAATACCACAAGGATAACCTTCGGTGCTATACCGTACGAAAACCATAGAATAAGCAGCGGCGCTATCGCTACCGGCGGTATTGTCTGACTTATTACAAGAATCGGATAAAGCCCTTTCTTAACTATCGGAAATGCATCCATTAAAACCGCACATACAAATCCTAAGAGCACTCCGCAAAACAGTCCCAGAACAGCTTCTAACAAGGTAACTCTTGCATGCGCCATCAACAACGAAAAATCATTTACAAATGCCATCACTACCATAACAGGTGACGGAAGCATATATCCGGGAACCCACTCAAGGGTACATGTAGCCTGCCATAGTATAAGCAATAATACTATAACTACGCCCGGTACAATATTAACTCCGGACAATTTCCAATTTCGGTTGTCTTTACTTATATTCTTTTTCTCACTTTTCTTATTCATTGATCAATCCTCCACACATCAGCAAACTGTGCAGTATCAATAAGCTATTTCTAATCATTTAAGTGATGTTTTGAAGTCTTTTTTTCAATAGTAAGAATATCACCTTCCGGTTTATAACCTATCTTAACATAGCTCATAACACTTGGTGCACCTGCCTTAACCGCTATATACTGGCACTGTTTAACAATCTCCATAAGCTGTTCGTAATCGCCTTCCATAGCAGTCTCACAAGGTCCGACATAATAAGTAACACCTGTACTTTTGATGTAGTCAATAACCTCATCAACAACTCTTACCACTTCTTCATTTCCCTGCACTGCAGGCAAAACCTGAATTGCTACATTCGCATTCATTTCGCATCCTCCTAAAATAAAACATATATTTGTTTTTCTGATATAAAACGAGGTTCTAAATTATGCAAAAAAACTCACTTCTTTCCGAAGTGAGTTTCAAAATACACATATATGTAAGATAACATACTGCAATCTTAAACATAATCTGTCAACTCCCTCCGCCGGCATTATCCGGATCAGGTAATAGGATTGATGACAGGACTATGTCATCTCTCAGCCTAATTCCTTAAGCACTCCTGTTTATAACATTGGTCATTATAGAAGTATTATTATTATTTGTCAACAAGGTTTCTATAACATTGCTATCTTATTATTAGCACACAAAACCTTAAATCAATGTCCGCATTTATGTGCAAACTAAAAGAGACATGAACATAGGTCCATGTCTCTTCTCTTTTTCACGAAAGTTATTACTACTCCACTTTTGCCCAATCAATTACTACAGAGTATTCTTTCTTTACTTTATCATTTTCATGTATAACCAGCTTATACATACCATCCATCTGCTGAAGTATGGTTTCATCTTGACTTTCAGGATCAACATCATCTCCCGATGGCAAAGTATATGTCACCCGAACAACTACTGCAATATCCTTTGTTGCCTGAATAGTTTTGTTATAACCATATTCTATTTCAGCTTTTATGGTTACTGTACCTGTCGTATCTGCTATTATGGTTTGTGTAGTTTTAGTAATCGACTCTCCTAATCCTGCAGATGAAGTGGATTCATCACCGAGTTCCCAACCAGCACCTGTTATATCCTCTTCTGACACAACTTCACTTCCACACTTCAATACTGCTGTATAGGTTTTTTCTTCCCCACACCAATGGTGTCTTTACCTGTTATCTCTAATGTATATTCCTAGTCTGATTGCTCAGGATCATCTCCGTTTTCTTCGGTTACAGTAATCTCCTTTGTTGCCTGGATAGTTTTGTTATCACCGTATGTTATCGTTGCAGTAACCTTCGTTTTACCTGCCTTTTTGGCAATAACTTTACCGTTCTCACCAACTACAGCAACATCTTCTACACTGCTTTCCCATGTGATATCTGTAGGTTCTACTTCTTCGCCTTGTACATCTTTAAGAGTAGCAGTCAAAGTAAGATCTTCGTCTTTTTTAAATTCAAATGAATCTATAGAGGATTTGATATCAGCGGTATACCCATCCTGTGAAGGCTCGTCTCCGGGATTATCTCCCAAACCGGTATTGCTTCCTTCTTTGCCATACTTTGCTTCCCATTCAGCAAGACCATTGGTATCTTCCCAATATCTGTTATAGTAAAGTTCATACTCGGCGATTACCTTTCCCCCGCGAAGCACTTGGGCTGTTCCGACTTTACCTGTGTCAGCATTAATATTATTCTTATATAAATATTTCACTGTATCCGTATCGTTAAGCATCTCAAATTTCAACGAATCCGGATCATCACCTAGAATCTCGCTCCATTTTCTACTGTTATCATCATAAAGATTGATATACGCCTTATCCAACTTGTTGATATCGTTTTCATCCTTATATACATCTTTATATACATCTTCGGATTCTGCCAATGTATTACCATTCTTATCCTTAACCCCAGTAATCAAATGATCAATACCAGTCTTATAATCGGAGCCCTCAACAACTTCATCACTTGATATAATTCTATTATATACTGTTAAAGAATCTGAGCCTGCATCATAGCTACACACCTTCCACCATGCTCCCTCAGCCGAAGAATTAGAAGGAATAGATATAGTTCTTAGAAGACTGCTTCCCTTAAATACCTTAACAACCGCCTTAGATTTCTGAAGAGGTATTTCTTCGTATGAATTATAATCTTCGTAATAACTATCATCTACACTAGAATAAGAGCTATAACGATAAACATAATAGTTATATATGCCTCTCGATTCCGGTTTTAAAACTGTAGTTGTTTCAGGACCTTCATATTCCGTATCATCAATATCAAGCATTACACTACAGTTACCTAAACCATAAACGTCTTCACTATAATATACATGGAAAGTTCCACCATCACATGCAGGTCCGTATAAATGCGAATCAAGATCACTAGGAGCGCCTTCTGCCTGAGTTCCCCATGTCAATACAAATCTAAGTCCGCCATTAACTGCAGCTGATACTACCAGGTCACTTGCAACAGCAGTCTTTCCCGGCGCAACAGTAACATTGACTGAGTCCTCGATATACTTCTCTTCTCTGTTACTCTTATCTACCATTCGAACAGTATACTGTCCTGCTTCAACTCCAGAAAAACTGTATTGACCATCATCATCACTCTTGACTGTTGAAATGATATCTCCTGTGGTAAATCCTTTTCCCTTACGAAGTTCCAATGTAACATTAGAAACTGCCTGTCCATTCGTAGCATCACGAACCTGACCCTTAATTACTGCATCCTTATTGTCTGTTACTTTTTCAGAAACAAGCGCCATATCCTCAAGATTCAAATTTTCAATAGCAAGAATACGATGTTTATCTTCTTTGTATCCTTCTGCAGTAAATGTAAGTATATACTCTGATCCAACTATATCTGCAAATATATATTCACCTTTATCGTTGGTTTTAATCTCTGTATCTGCAAGTCCGTCAGAAGACTTAACCGGCTTAATAGAAACAGTTGCATCAGTAAGCACCTTCTCAGGATCCTTTATATCAACAACCTTACCGGTAACTTCTACTTTAAGTTCATTTGACTGTTTCGGTGTAACCTTTTCATTGGTTCCGTCATCATAATTAACAGTGATATCCTGTGAAGTAGCTACGGAATATATATCCGGTGTATTATCCTTATTATCAACTGTAATAGTTGAATCCGCATTATCTCCAACGAAATGAAGCTCTACCTTCTTGGTAGCATTAATTGCAACAGTCTCTGAAGTTACAAATTTTACGTTATCTGATGATATCTCAACCGGAACAGTTGCAGATGTATCACCTGTCAGTTTTACATTCGCTCCGGAAACCATTGTCAATTTTCCAAGACCTCCGTTGTTGGTAATTGTGACATCCGAATCTTTGTTTCCGCCAGGAATATTAACAACTACGTCATAAGTAGACTGACCTTCTGGCATTTTAAGCGATACACCCTTTGCAACTATTTCAAATGTCGAATTCGAATTAGCATCTTCCGGTACTTCCAGATCTCCACCCGCAAGAATAATCTTACTGTACAAACCGGATGCAAGTGCCTGATTAAGCGCATTCTGATCACTAACTGTCGTAACACCGGTTACTGTCACCCGACATTCTCCGTATTTATTACTAGCTGTATTTTTGGCAGTTATTGTTGCCCTTCCGGGAGCAACCGCTGTAACAACGCCATTGGAAACAGTGGCTACAGCCGTATTAGAACTTGTCCATACTAAACTTTGATCCGTAGCATCATCAGGATAGATTGAAGAAGTCAAAGTAAATGACTCTCCCTCAAGAATTGTCTTTGTTTCTGGCGCAACCATAACCTCCTCAACCTCAACATTCGAAGGTGTTGGTGTTGGCGTCGGCTTTGGTGTCGGCGTTGGCGTCGGTGTCGGTGTTGGCGTCGGCTTTGGCGTCGGTGTCGGTGTTGGTGCCGTTACATTAACCTTAACACTTGCCTTTTTTGTATTCTTACCTTTTGCTTTAACGGTAATTACAGCATTTCCTGCTTCTTTAGCCGTAATTGTTATCTTTGATTTTTTTACTGAAACTTTCGCAACACCTTTATTGCTACTAGATGCTGTCAGTTTATATTTCCCTTTCTTTTTCAACTTAACGGTAACCTTAATCGTTTTGCTGTTACCTTTTGTTAAAGTCACACTTTTAGTAACATTTACTTTTTTGATTTTTGCCTTTTTGGTAGCAGCCATTACTACAGGTGACGGAATCAGTATTGACGTCATCACTGATAGCACAAGTAAAAACACTGCAACTCGTTTGAAATAACTCTTCATATTTATCCTTGTATGATAATTAGGAAGTTAATTATCACACGTTCCTTTCTTTTTAATATCATGGTTAAATACAATTCAGATACTATGGACTTTTGATTTTTTCC